>NZ_WWSA01000013.1:0-75315 GCF_009875615.1 Dorea sp. BIOML-A1 | reverse complement strand
AAGTAATTCCAGTCCTCTATGAACAGCCCCAACATCATAACCGCCATCCAATGCCAGCACCTTTATATCAATAGGTAGCATCTCCAATTTTATGTGTGATACGCATCGTTGCTTTTGTGAGCTTTGCCCATTTGCGATATTTGTCACAAAACTGCACATGTATGGCGTCAACTTAGATGTATAGCAATCGGAGTAGTATTCCGTCCACAATAGGGTGAGATTTACACCTAGCTTTGCTAATTCTTTGTGTATGTAGCTGTAATCAGGCTACTTTCTGGGATTGACTACTTCTAACTTATTAGGATAAAGCAGTGCATACACCTTTAGGGCATTACCATAGTTGGTAATACCTGCTGGTAATGGATAGTTCAGATCTTCGCACTTCTTGAATGCTCTCAAGAAGTCATTGACACTAGGCTTGCTGAAACCAGTCTGACGTGCTATTTCGCTACCAGACATTGATAGCGCATAGTGTTTGATAATGATGTTCTTGTAGTCTAACTGCATACATCATCCTTAAAATGATTTATTCACCATCACCAGGATGGCTACTATCATTATAAGGATTGGATTACATAGACTGGTAGGAATTCGGCTGTTTAGAAACGGAATGCGACCATTTTGCTCCGCAAATCCGGCCGTTTAGCTTCGCAATATGCAAAACCTGCATTTTTTCAATCAAAAATGCAGGTTTTTGGGCGTATTTTCAAGGTTTTTAACAATTGACATGCAACGAATTTTTGTTTAGTTGTACCTATGATCGGAAGTTAACAGATATTTAATGCTCATCTGAATGTCTTTTCTTTATTTCCTCATTAATTTCTTCTAGATATGTCATTGCCGTTAAAGGACTCGCATTATGTATGTTACCATTTCCATCTTTAAAAAAACATAACTCATCATATTGTTTATATCTTTTTTCTCCTAATGTATCTTGAAATTTAAACTCTAGTTTGAATTTAGAATGGCTATTGTTTTCTGATGCTTGTAAGGTAATTACAAATACTATTTTCATCTCATCATAGATACTGAGAGGGCGCGTCTTTCCATTATCCTTTGGTATCTCTACCAGTCTTGCCGGTTTGGGTTTGTAGGATTTCTTCTTTAAACGTTCTACCAGGTTTTCTATGTTCTCATCCAGGTTTCTACTATATTCCTCTTTTGTAACTCCGTCGATTCCTACAGCTTTCTCCCCATCCATTTGAAGATGACAACTCTGAAGCATCTCTTTGTTAATGAGATGTCCCAGTGACGTAAAGACCATGTCTGGATTCTCTTTTGATAATTGTGATATTCTCGCCAATTTCGTTTCCATTAGTTCTCCTATCTCTGTGTATAGCTAATGTTTCCTCTTTGATATGGTTTCGCAGGCCAGAACTGCGAGGAACAGTTCTATCTCGACTTCCCTCCGGCATTTATTTTGTTCATTCCTTCATCAGTACTTTTCGGGCCTCCGACTACCTGCATTTCTTTTGCCTTTCTTCTTTTGGTTGTCGGGCATACCTTCCTTTTACACTACGGAAGAAAAATGCAGGTTCTCCCACAGTCGACATATAATCCTTGTATAACATGAATAGTTCCCTCCAACACCGCAGAGCCACGTGAAATCTCGCCATTACGATAAACCCGTGTTTTGCCTTCCTTCCAGACCACAAAGTCGGCACTCTGATTTATGGGATTTCGGTGCTCTATAGCTATCCCTATTACCTTGCTGTCTACACTTAGCATATGCCGTTACCGTCATACACCCAAGACTCGCTTCAAATGCTGTGGCTAGCAACTTATTTGACAGGATTTCCACCTGCCGGATTATATGCCATTAACTGGGCGCACGGTCTGACCCCGAATTTTCTTCTGATTTTTTATTTCCTCATTTTCATTGAGTTGTACTTATTTCTGGAAGTTCACAGTTTTTAACAATTGATATGCAACAGTTCTTTGTTTAGTTGTACCTACAATTGGAAGTTAACACATTTAGTTATTTATAATATTTTCATTAAAGTGCAGGAATTTCCCAAACATTCAGTTTCATACCAATTTCTTTTTTAAGCGCATTCTGATAGACGTCATGTCCCCATGCGACATCTTCAATAGGCATCCCGCCAACTGCATAAAGAATAATTTGATTTTCCCTATCTCGCCCCTTTTTTTCACCAATAAGAATTTCTCCTATTTCTGTAATAGAATCTCTGGATATTTTTTTCTCCCTAACAGCATCGTAAAATCCCATCCCTAAAAGAGTAGATACATTCTTTTGAGTAGGAAGCGGCTGTCCTTCTCCCCATTCATCATACATTTCATAGTTATCCGCAATAAGTTTTACATCCTTATCCGACAGAAAATCCGTATCAACCAACAATGCTGATGCAGAAATAACCAGTGCACCTTTCTTAAGCCATTCTTTCTTTACAGTTGGATTATCTTCATATTTTGCGGCATTGGTTGTTCCATAAAATACAATATCAGCATCTTTACATACCTCAGCAAGCTCATCACATACAACATACTTTTTAATGCCTGGATATTTATTTTTACAATATGTCATAAAGGAATCTATCCCTCTATGACTTCTTCCCTTGATTCTGATTGTATCTATAGAAGGTTGTGCAGACATAAACGCATCTAATGTATATCTACTCATCGTTCCTGGTCCTATAATTGCCACCGTCTTAGGATTTTTTACCGTAAGGTATCTTGCACCAACTCCTGATGTTGCACCTGTTCTCATAGCGCTAAGAATGTTAGCCGACATATATGCCAAAGGTGCACCTGTCGTTGCATCCAGTAACTGCATCATAAGTATAGATCTTGGTAACCCCTTCTGTGCGTTATCTGGATTTGATCCATAACTTTTAATTCCAAATATTTTAAATCTTCCCCCGAGATAAGCTGGCATTGCCATAAACCTAAAATCTGGCTTATGCGTAGGCATTCCTTCAATATCTGTTGTCTTAGGAAAAGAAACACGAATACCATGTTCATTAGCGTGTTCTCCTCCCATCCTATAATCTTTTTTTTGAAGAAGAACAAACATATCTTCAATACAATCTATACACTTGCTCATGTCTTTAACACCAGCTTCAATCATATCCTCTTCATTAAGATATACCAAATCAACTCTGCTCATTTCACAATCTCCTTATACGTGCTTTAACTCTGGAATATTATTCTCAATCGCACATTTCTGAATTGCATTCAAAATATCGCTAAATGGTTCTTCATAATCCGTCTCCAATATTTTACTAACCATATTATTAATATTTTTCTCTGATGAATACGCTCCGTTAATACTATAAATCTTTTTAACAATATCATCTATACTAACATCTGCATTATGATCCCCATCTGGTTCAAAAGCTTCCGATCTGAAAGTCTCCCCATCCTTTGTTGTAATTTCTGCTCGGCTTAAGCGTTTTCCCGGAAATACTTTGTCATATTCTGGTTCATGATGAAATTCAATTTTTTTAATCACATCTTCCACTCTGGCATCATACATTTTTTCTGTACTGCTCTCCAACGGACCGCAATTACCAAATAATATTTGTGCTACAATCGGATAAATAATATTATACTGGGCTTCATCCTCATTCTTAGGCGCATTTCTATACAATGTTCCCGCATTCCCAAACGAATAAATATCTACCTTAGCAATGTTTTGCGCTACAATAGAATTTTTCTCCATTATTGTTTTAACTGCTTTAATCGGACTGTGCGCCCATCTACAGCACGAATAAAATTTAATATACAAATTGAAGAAATAAAACTTTTCTCCAAGTGTATCAATGTAATGAAGATACTCATCATCAAGAATAACTGGATTTTTTCCTGTGATTCCAGCTTTAGCCATCATTACCGCTTGTGTTCCTGCATGTTGTCCCCAATATATGCCATCTTTGTTTGTAGATGGTATATAACAAGAACGCTTTGCAGGAGTTACCGGCATAATAAAGTCAGCAATTCCAAGTGCCATTTCCATTTCATTTCTATTCAGTCCTAACAATTTACCCACTGAAGCAGCTGTTGCAAAAGTTCCATAACTTCCAGAGCTGTGATCCCAGCCATAAAAGTCTCTAATAGCATATCCTTGTCTGATGGAAATCTCATATGCAACAACAACTGCAGCTAAAAATTCTCCATAAGTACACTTTGCATTTTCTGCCGCCGAAATAAGTGCCCCAAAGAACCCTGCCCCTGGATGTCCTCTTAATAAAGAATAACCATCATCCAAATCCAACGCATTAGCTGCCATGCCATTTGCAAGTGCTGCTCCTATAAGGTTAGTTTTATTTCCCGATCCCAGCACTGTATATTCTCCGTTTGGATAATTTTCCTTAACATATGCTGCTATGGTTTGTGCTGTGTTGTTCTTAGCTCCGGCACAAATTACTCCTGCAAGATCCAAAAACATCTTTTTCGCCTGTGCTTTAACATCATCAGAAAAAGTGTCAAAATCACATTCTATAAAATCAAGTAACTTAATTAAATATTCTGATTTATTATTTTTCATTTTTTTCACCTTCGTATCTATATTTTGAAATAACCATTGAATTACCATTTTCATCTAATACACGATATGTATTATAGACTGAATCCAAACACTCTTGAATATCCACGTCCCTATCAATAAGTAACCCAAAGGCCGCAACTCTTTGTGCAATATCTCCTGTCGCCGGAATTATTTCTCCTTCTGGTATAATTTGTCTTCCATAAATGACATGAGACATTTTCAACACATCATCAAAACCAAGGATTTTTTCCATTTTTCCTGGTCTCACAGTAACCGTAAGTAACAATGCAGTCCCACCATTTAAGCGATAACATTGTTTCGGATTACCTATTGCCCCTTTTACATCCCCAGTCAAAGCAAATGTAATCCATGAACGAACAGTACTAAATCCTGTTGCCTTTTCCAAAATCACGTCATAATCCCCGCCCGGCATTCGTTGAGCAGGATCATAATAACGAATCGTATTACCATCTACAAATCCCTGTAAAAAAACTGGTCCAAATTTTATTCCAAGTGATTTAATCATTTCTTTTACACGATCAATCACACACGCTTCAAACATATCAGAACTATCCGATGGTAATTTTGTACAAACTACTTGCTTGTTCAAATTATCTTCTGGTTTGCCCAAATGCCGATCACCAAATTTTACTAAATAAGGTTCTCCATCAACCACAAAAAAAGCAGAGCCGATATCCTGATACTTCTCCATGTATTTTTCACAAACAAATCCACCATCTGAGGATTCCGTTTTTGCGAAAGCAATGCCCTTTATTGCCTCTTCCTTAGAATAGCAAACTGACTGTCCACGAGACCCTCTACTATTTGTCGGTTTAATAAATAATGGGTATTCAACATTGCCTTTCATTACATCTTCTTCTGTATATTCTGGTATTACATCAACCCCATGTTGAACGCAATAATCTTTAAATGTTCTTTTATCTGTTAAAACATCAAATGTTTCTTTTGTTCCTATACATGGTAAGTTAAGGCGTTTACAAATTTCATAATACGGCTTTTGAGCTGGATCAATGCAAAAATTCATAACGCCATCTACATGTTCCTCCTTGCATTTTTCTACAATAGCATCAACATCTGTAATATTCAGCATCCACGCTTCATCCGCCAATTTTTTTGCAGGAGAATCCGGTAAATAATCTGTTACAATTGTATAAATTCCCATCTCTTTTGCGGCTCTTACAACCTTATTATGAACTCCTGCACCGGCCAGAATTAATAGTTTTTTTCCTTTTAAATTATACATTTCTTTATAACACCTCTATTTTATACATCTTTTACTAAAATTATAGCTTTTAAATTTGTCAGATAAACCTACCATTAGTTTACTCTAGTTCTTCTTTCAACAATATCTGTAATATCTGCAATTTTTTCCCCTGTATTTTCTTCCATCATTCTAATAAACCCTGCCATTTCGTAGAGTTTTTCAAAACAATTTAAATTAAAATGAACCATTCCCCTGACCATTGTTTCAACATTTACTCTTTCATTTACTATCTCTTCAAAAGGTCGTATTTTCTCGACATTTGTATTAAATACGTATGGCAATGCATAATACTTATTAATATTAAATTCATTAGAAAGGACAGCCTTTCTGTCATTATCAACCTTTAAAGCATAATCGCCCTTAGCCTTCATTGCCGCAATCACCGTAAGTGATTTTCTCGACATTGCTCTCATAAAATGTTTTGTCAAATTAGGCCCATATAAAAATTGATTTCCATAAATTACGAATTTATTCTTAGTAAACCGCTGGTTTAGTGTTGGTACAATTGTAATTTTGATATCTTTTAATTGTAATGGAATACACTTTCCTACAATTACTATTTCTCGTATTCCAACAAGTAAAAATTGTGAAATCAAATAATGTATAAGCGGTTTATTATATACTATTATCTCTGGTGAAATGTTTTTATCTAATATTAAAATTCCCATCCCATGATTTGACTGTTCTTGTCCATACAATATACTTTCTATATCTGTATCAAGTAAAATACAAAGCCTATTCAAAAGCGATGTATCTGGGAAAGACATTCCCGTCTCCCTTAATTAAAGATATTGTTGGGTAAAAAAGAAAGGTCAGTCGATTTTGCCGATGAAGCGGTAGTAGATTTCTACTTCCTGCTCACGGCTTCCGTCCTCGCCCTTGACAGCTTCGTGGACGGTTATTTTTTCAATTAGAGTGTTCAGAAGTTCGGCGGTCAGCTCCACAGGGTTGACATACTGTTTCATCAGGGCAATCCACTTTTCAGCATCCGCTGCGGTCTGTACGGCGGCTTCCATCGTTTCGTGAAGCTGTCTTATTTTTGTTTCAAGCTCCTTTTGCTCGTTCTGGTACTTCTCGGACAGCATATTGAAGTTATACTCGGTTATGCGTCCGGCAGACCAGTCCTCATACATTTTAGCAAACAGCCCGTCAACCTCGGCTTTACGCTTCTCTGCCTTTTTCAGCTCCGCAGCCTGCTTTTTCTTCGCAGAGTTTCTTTCCCTGTCGCTGGCATTGAGCAGGCGTTTCAGCAGCTTGTCCTCGTCTTTCTGTGCCAGCATAGACCAGTATTGCAGTCTTGCAAGCACATAGGCATACAGTACATCATAGCGGATATAGTGCATGGAACACTGGCGTAATCCCTGCCCGTTCTTGCTGCAATGGTAGTACCCGTATGGGTTCTTATTCTGCTTGTTTTCCCCATAGGCTAAAGACCATCCGCAGTCTGCACATTTTATCAATCCTGCGAAAATCTGTGTCGTACCGTTTCTGCGTTTCCTGCGTCTGCTTGCAATCAGCTCCTGAACTTTTTGGAACACTTCTTCAGAAATGATGGCTTCGTGGGTATTTTCCACACGATACCATTCTTCCTGCGGCTTCCGCACCTTTTTCTTGTTCTTGAATGAAATGTTGCTCTGCTTGTTGTGAATGCTGTGACCGATGTAGGTTTCCTCTTTCAAAATGCTCTTGACCTGTGCTATCGTCCACGCATAGGCTTTTTCTGCGGGCGCACCGGCGTAGATATTGGCGAAAGTCCCGTATCTTTCATAGTTCAGCCAGCCGGGGGTAGGTACTTTTTCCTCCACCAGAATCCGTGTAATGCTGGCGGCTCCACGCCCGTGTACAGCAAGGTCAAAAATCTTCTCTACAATCCAGCGTGTTTCCGGGTCGATCAGAAGATGACCTTTTTTGTCCGGGTCTTTTACATAGCCCAGCGGTGCATAGGCTCCATAGTGTGCGCCATTGGCAAATCTTGTGTGCATGGCAGCCTTGACCTTTTTGCTGGTCTGTCGGGCGTGCATTTCATTCAGGATGTTTAAGAACGGTGCAAGCTCGCTTTCTCCGTTGATGGTGTCCACATTGTCATTGATGGCAATGTAGCGTACTCCCTTGCTGGGGAAATAGATTTCCGTGTACTGACCGGTCAGGATATAGTTTCTTCCCAGACGGGATAAGTCCTTTGTGACAACGCAGTTGATTTTCCCGTCTTCGATGTCATCAATCATCCTTTGGAAACTTGGACGCTCGAAATTTGTCCCACTCCATCCGTCGTCAATGTACTCGTCTACAACGGTCAGCCCATGCTCTGCGGCATACTGTCTAAGCATCATGCGCTGGGTCTGGATACTGCCGCTTTCCCCCTGTAATTCATCGTCACGGCTCAATCTCAAATATAGTGCAGTGTTATAAATCGTTGTATTGTATGGTTGTTTCACGGTTAAAAATCCTCCTTCTAAAAGAAACAACCCACGCTTATACAATACTCGCTGGTACAAGTATATCATAAGCGTGGGCTGATTGACAGTCGTTATTCCGTATTTTTTCAGGAAGCGGCGGCAGCGTGCTGGATCACATCTTCCAGCAGGCTGTCAAGCGGCTTCCCATCCTGTGCGAAATGCTCCGATACCTTGATACGGACTTTCCCCATGACAAAATACTGGGTGCCGTCTTTTTCGGTAAGCAGGGTGCCGCTGTTTTTGTTATTGCTCTCGTTTTTGCTTTTTGCCATAGGCAGTTACCTCCATAAATGAAATATGCCCGACAAGGGAATGTCAGACAGGTGCACAGCCGCAGACTGTCTCCGTGTCAACCAAACCGTGTCAACCGGCAGAAAAGACTTTGAAAACAATCCATAGGCGCTCTATTATTACTTTTTACTTTTTCTTTGATTTCTTGGTTGACATGGTTGACAAAGGAGAGAAATGCCCCAAATATCAGGCTTTTCCCCGTCAACCGGCTGTCAACCAAAGCGTCAACCAAACTGTCAACCGGTGGCTTTTCAGAATGGAAGTTCCATTTGCCGGGCTTCTTCTTCCGTGATTTCCTGAAAACCGTCCCCCTCCGGCGGAGCTTGGTTGACACGCTCCCAGCCTTTTTGAGAACCGTATTTCTTATACCGCTTCGGGCTTTTGTAGGCTACCCAGCCCTGTATGATGCCGCCCGCAATGCCGGTATTCATAATCTCGCAGATTGCCCGTGTCTCCCAGTCTGCCGGGGAATTTAAGTTCCCCAGCGCTTCCTCATAAAGCTGCTTGGAACATACCCTGTCGCCGGTGTAGTCCTCCAAATAGGCGTAGATCATGCCGGCCTGTGTGTCTTCCTGCATAAAGTCCTGCTGGTGGGCGTTCAGGTATCGGTTCATTTCTATGCTGAATGACAGCTTATACTTCCCACTGCGATAAACCGTCATGGCTTCCGCCCACATCTGTTCGATATACGCCCTCGCCGCCGCTTCATCGTCCAGTATGTGAACCTCCGCCCGTTCCGGGTACACCGTCACGGGGAGAAAGCGCCGGTTGCCGGTGCGGTCACGGGGCAAAAAGTCCTGCCGGTTGGTCGTCCCTCCAAATACACATTGCCGCAGCCGGTCTGCCGGATGTGTCTCATACGGCACTTTGTAGGTTTCTTTCTGGCGGCTTAAGAATGACTTGATTTCCTCAATACTCTTGGCGTTGGCTGTGGCAATCATCTCCGACATCTCGATAATCCAATGCCCTTGCAGCTTGCGGTACACATTTTCATCGTCCAGCTTTTTCAAATCGTCTGAAAACCATTCGTCCCTGCCTGCCAGCAGCCGGAAAAAGGTAGATTTCCCGGCTCCCTGACCACCAACCAGACAGAGCATGACCTCAAACTTGCTCCCCGGTCTGAATACCCGCCGGATGGCTCCCATCAGGAACAGTTTCAAGGCTTCATAGGTGTATTCGTCCGTATCGGCTCCCAGAAAGTGATGCAGGGCGTAACGGATGCGCTCTGTGCCGTCCCATTGCAGGCTGTTCAGGTAATCCCTGACTGGATGGTAGCGGTTTTCATTGGCAACAATCTTGATGGCGCTCTGCACCTTTTTCTCGCTGGTAAGCCCGTAATTTTCTTCCAGATACAAAAGCAGGTAGTTCATGTCCATGTCGGTCAGCGTGGTACTGGTGCGCTCCCAGCCCAGCGGCTTCACAATGTCAATCTGCTCCGTCAAAAGGTTCAGGCGCAGCGCCCCGCGAAACAGAGGGTCACGCTGGAACACCGTCAGGCAGTTTCGGATGCTGTTCTTCACGCCGCCTTTCTGCGTCCCCTCTAATGTTTCCCGGATTTCTGCCGGTGTCTGCGCCGGTTCCATTGTGTCCATCGTCCTTTTGACCGCTTCCTGCGTTTCCGGCGGCAAGCTCTGAAATTCGCTGTTCAAGCCGCAACACCTCCTTTCCCTGTGCGGCGATCAATGCCGCTTTTTCTTCTATTTCTCCGTATAACAAAATATCCAAAAGGTATTCTGTGTAGCTTATCCTCTGCAACGCTTCCACAAAAAGAGGATGCCAGATGGCATCCTGCGGCTGTGGGGCGTGTGCTGTTTTCCAATGCTCCAGCAGGCGCAGATAATCGCATAGCACCCGGAAACAATACCGTTCCGTTTCCTGAAATCTCTGCTCCGCTGATTTTTGTCGGGGCTGTGACCTGTTGTGACGCTTCCTATCTGGCGGCGCATTGCCGGATTTCTCATAGGAAACGCCGAAGTTCTCCGCAAGCCTGACCGCAGCTTCCCGTTTCCCCAATCCATGCAGCAAAGCGGCAAAGTCGATCACATCCCCGGAAGCCCCGCAGCCGAAGCAGTAAAAGCGGCTGTCCACTTTCATGCTGGGCGTGCGGTCATTGTGGAATGGACAGCAGACCATGCCGTTTCTCCCCACCCGGATTCCATAGAATGAAGCAGCCTGCCGGGTGGTAACAGACTGTTTCACCGCTTCAAATACATTCAAATGCTCCCTCCATAAAAATACTGGTAGCGGTAAAGCTGCCGGTTATATCATAGCTCCATCTCATGTTTCTTTCTCTGTACTGCCTGTGGCTGCTCCCTCCGGCGCAGTGCGGTATCTACGGCGTTCTGCACCTGCCGTAGCCGTATGACTTCCTCCCGGAGTGGCTTGTGCTGCGGAGACAGTTCGGCATACTCTGTTTTTAACTGTGCGTATTCCTGTTTCCATGCTTTCAGGGCAATGGGTTTTCCGTCCAGTTTTTCTTTCAAAATACGGCGGGCGGCATAAAACAGCCGTAACTCCGCATCGTGGGATGTTTCAAATTTCTCCCTCTGTTTCTTAAACTTGATATTGTTCAATTCCGTATGAACAGGTTTTAGCCGCTGGTAATTCTCGCCCTCCCGTATCAATTCCTGCAATTCCTTTATCCGGGCAGATTTCTTTTTCATGGAGTCGCTTAACGCTTCAAATTCTTCGTTGACAGAGGAAAGACGCTCCTGCAAATCCTCTAATGTGAGCAGCTTGTTTTCCGTCAGATAATTGACGGCTTCGGCAAACTGCTTTAAGTTTCCGGTTCTGGCTTTATTGCTCCATGCCCCTGCGTTGCGCTGGTTGTAATAAGCGATCAACAGGTCGGCAAGGCTCGGTGTCTGCGGTTTGGAAAGTTCTTCTTTTACCTCTGCCATCCAGACAAACAGGGCTTTGATCTTCTTCCTCACATCCTGCATGAGCCGGTTGGTGGCTTTAATCCAGCGGTTCAGTTCCCCTTTCTCGGTGCGGATGCCCTTTGCTTCCATCTGCCGGACATTAGCTCCCTCGTGGACAGTAGGTATCAGGTCAAGCCCCTGCCGCACATAGGAACGGTGGTCGATACGCACATCCAGCCCTTTTTCCTCAAATTTTGTATTAACGGCAGCCGCCCACTGCTCCCGCCAGTGTTCCAGCGTTTCCGGCTCATGCCAGTCTGTTGTATGGACAGCGTTAAACATATAATCGCCGTTTTTATCCCGGATTCGGTTTCCATCTTCATCAAGAAGATATTCCCGACGCTGTTTTTGTCCCCATGTGCCATCCGGGTTCAAAGGGCGCATGGTTGTCATCACATGAAAATGCGGGTTAGGGATGCCGCCGTCCTCTTTCTCCGGGCTGTGAAAAGCAAGGTCGGCAATCATGCCTTTTGTCACAAACTGCTCCTGTACGAACTTCCTCGCCAGCTCCATGTTTTCTTCCAGCGTCAATTCATTCTGCATGGCAATATCAAAGGAATAGGCAAGCTGTGCTTTTGGATGTTTCTCGCAGTTCTCCACAGCATTCCAGAGGGTCGCCCGGTCAAGATATATTTCCGGCGCATGGGGCGGCAGCATGATTTCCGAAGCGATCACGCCGCCCTTTTTGGTGTAGTCGCTGACTTCTCCATAGTAGCTGCTGTAAAGACGCTCCCCGGCTCGATAGGCTGCGCTGGCAATGGCGCTCTGACCGGCGCTGCGCTTGATCTGTGCGATTGAAAAATGATAAAGTGCTATCCTTAGTCACCGCCTTTCTCCTGCCCGGAAATACGGGCGTGGTTCTCTGTGGCAGACCGGATGAAATGCTCCGCCTGCGGCAGATTCAAAATGCTTTCCATGAGGGAATAAAATTCCGCTTCGGATAGCTCCTTTGTCTGTGGTGCAATGCTCTCAATAGCTGCCCCACGGGTAATCAGCCGGTGCGTCCTCTGTTTCCGGGAACCGCTTTCCAGATACGCCTGCCGGTTTTTCAAACGCTGCATTTTCCGTTTTTCCTGTTCCAGCAGGACAGTGGTTTTTTCATATTCCTGCTTCAACTGTTCCAAAGATTTTTCCATGTTCTCACATCCTTTGCTGATAAGATAAAGAAAGACCATCCGCAGACAGTCCGTGTGTCAGTGCTTCTATAAAACCCGATGAAAAGGGAAAACCGCAGAGCGGATTTCTCTTTGCGGCGGGTACACAGGGGATAGCCGCTTTAGCGGCGCAAGGGGGTGTAGCCACCTTGTCGGAGCGAAGCGAACGCAGACCTCGGATTGCTGATTTTATCAGCGGCAGAGGTAAGCTCCGCAGGACGCACGATACATGGTCTTTAGACTATGTATAGAAGTGCGCCCTTAGTTCCTAAGGGATTTTGCCGTTTCCGGCAGTCTTGTCCTTTTTCTTGGAACGCTTGGAAAGATACTTCGGGCAGTCAACCACAACCGCCCGGAAGCTCTGTTTACATTCGTGCTGGCATTTCCGGCACAGTTCGTTGTAAGTGATACGGCTGCGGTCATTTAAGAAGAAAGACCATTCCAGCCGCCGCTTGTTGCTCATTCTTGCCATAACCGGCTCCTTCCTCCGTTTCTATCTGATGTACGCAGATAGGCTGTTTTGGCGTAGCGTTTCGGTATCATTTTTAAGGTTTTTCCCTCTGTATGCCCCTTTGGAAAGTGCGGCGGTATTGCAGTCAGGGGATAATACCTCACGCTTATTTGTCGCTTCCCGGTACGGTTTCAGAGCCTTTTGCCATCCATTCAAAGAAAGCAATTTTGCTGACCTTGATAAGCCTGCCCCTGCGGAACGCCGGAAAGCTGGGGGTGTGTACCAGCTCATAGGCGCTCGCTCTTGAAATTCCCATAATCCGCTGGATGTCCGCCACATCCAGAACCAGAGGTAAATCCTCGTAGCTGTTCAATCTCTTTTTATCGTTCATTCTGTTCCTCCCATAAATCAAATAGGTTAAAATGCTTCCTGTTGCCGTTCTCCCCCAAAGCCGTTTTCCTGCCCCATTCCTGCGGTGTTTCCCTGCATTGGTGCGCCGGATGCGTCACTTCTCCTGCCGGTCATATCCCTTTTGGACGGTCATTCACTTGTCAAGGTACTGTGTGGTACGAAATTACCAACTACAATCATCATAGCGGACCATCATTGACAAAACAATGCTTCTGCGTTACCATGAGTGTAACGGATATAACTAAATTATATAATTACCATAGACAAAGGCAGGGGATAGGGATGGAGAATCAGTTTATACGGCATGAGCCATGTTTTGAGAGGATTTTGTTTGTCCTGACGCTGGACAGGAAGAAAATGAAAGAGCGGATTTTGATTGGGGAAGAACAGCAGATCCGCTTCCAGCTGAACGGGAGCCAAAACGCCGAGGTGCTTTGTGATATGAAACGCCCGCTGGGGACTTTTTTGATAAACTTTGAGCGTGACACGGACAGAGATTGGAACTTATACGGGCTTTCTCCGCTGCGGCAAGCCCTCCGCTCCAACCGATGGAAACAGCCGGAGCTGGAGCAGACGGCAAGCGAATTTCTCTGGGGAAAATATCTTAGCAATGACCCTCTGAAAATGTATGTGGCGTTCCGTATCTGGAACAGCTATCTGCTTGCCAGAGAACCCCGTGACCGTAACGCTGCCTGTGACCGCTTCATGGATAAAATGAGCAGACTGACCGGGGTATTCCAAAACGAAACCATGAGCTTTGACAGGGAGACAGGAAAACCGAAACATTTTCAAGCTGGCAGCCTTTATTTCAAAGGCGCACCGTCAGAAGATACCCGGCTTGACCTCTGGTTCCCGGACAACCGGCGCACAGAAGAATGTGTGTCTGCCTATGCGTCCCTCTACCCGTTGATTACCTATTATCTGAACAGGCTGAATGACTGGGGGCTTTGTTTCCGGCAGTGCAAGGTCTGCGGGAAATATTTTCTGGCAAAGAGCCAGCGATATGAGCTGTGCAGTGACAAATGCCGAAAAGCACAGGCGCTTCAAAACAAGCGGGAATTTGACGAGAGGGCAAGAGAAAATAACTATGACCTGCTTTATAAAAATGAATGCCAGAACTGGCGCAACAAAATAAACCGGGTAAAAAATACCGCAGGCTTTCCGGCTGACCGTCTGGAAAAAATACAGGCTGCCTTTGCTGACTTTAAGAAAGAAGCCTTACAGAGAAAAAAAGCTGTAAAAACAGGAATGGCCAGCCCGAAAGAATTTGCGGACTGGCTGTATCAGCAGAGTAATGTAATTGTTGAGCTGACCGAGATATGAAAAACTTTCTATCGTCAATTTCGCATTATTGCAATAACAGATTGCTTCTTCCATGAATGGTAATATTATCATCAAACTTTTGGAAGAACTATAAATGTCCGAGGTGCCTTTGATTTCGACAGAAAAACAGGCTGAATTGTTACAAAGCTCGGACATTTCAAAAGAATTTTTTGAAAAATACTAAAGAAGCGGAGCAGCTAAAATCTGCTCCGCTTCGATATGATTGATCTAAGGATGTTTTGCTATCTGCTGCTACTTGAGGATAAGGTGCATAGGTCAACCTCAAATTCTCAATGCCGTCAAGCTGACCAATCTCTGAAACCATTTCGCTGGAAATTAAATCTTCTCTTTCGTGGATACTATATGTGAGTGCAAAATCGCTTACTCCCCATTGGCTCACATAATTCTCCGGGCTTAAACCATGTAATAGCCCTGTGACGACAAGGAACAAGGAAAGGCCGAAAAAAAGCGATGCAAAAACAAGGGTTGTACTCTTAGCATTACGAAAGACATTGTTCCATGCCATTCTGGACAACTTCATTTTGCTACAATTTCTGGCGCTGCTCTTTGTGCTGGCTGCTGTATATTGGAGTGCTGCTATTGGTGAAACACTTCCGGCAATTTTGGCGGGCTTCATGCTTGCAATCATAACGGTAATGAACGTAAATATGGCCGATCCTATGAAAATAAACGGCGAAAAAGATACTTTTGTTCCCACATCAGAATTTGTTGAATACATCATATTCAGGAAGTAAGGAACAATGCCAAAGGAAACAACCGCACCAAGTAACAGACCAATCGGAATACCAATACAAGAGATTCTGATTGCCTGCTTATAGATAATTCTTTTTATCTGCCTTTGGGTCGTTCCAATCGTTTTAAGACGGCCATAGAATTGCACATCTTTTACGACAGAGACATAAAGAATATTATAAATCAGCAGATAGCCGCTAAAGGATATAAAAACTGCTAAAATTATTACAGCTAAAATAATAGTTCCACCATTTGCCTGTTCTAATGGTGCAATTTCAAATGTTTGCCCTTCTGTAAAGTCAATCTCACGCCGCAATCTTTCACAGTTTTTGTCAGCATTATCATTGCCTTGAAAACGGATCATTGCCGTAACACTATTATCCAGTGATACATTTAAGCTATCCTTAAAAGCGGATGAAACATAAACATAACCACGATTATTTGTGCGCATTGGAATGTAGTCCGTATAGTAGCCCGACAGCAAAAAGGTGTCTGAGACATAATTATAGCTATCGCCAATTTGGTACGACAACACAATCTCCATCCCTATTTGCGGATCAGAAATGCCCATCTGTTCAAGCACCCATGTAGGTAGCATAATTTCGTTTTTACTTGATGGGTAATTTCCTACAACACCTGATATAGTAGGAAGACGGTGGTGTTCCCACTCGGTATCATCTATCCAAACTATACCTAATCTCGCATTTTGCAGTTGCTCTGTATCAACACTGCCTAAACGCTGCTGTATACCTACGTCAAGGACAAGGTTTGATTTTGAAATGTCAACCAACTGATTTTCTGTTACATTTGTGATTCCGACATCAGCGGTAGTTCCCATTAACCGAATTTGTTGCATTTGGTAGGTTTCAAAGTAACTAAAACCAATACTGAATGTCGCAGTTATCATAAATGCAGTTAGCACAAGAGCAATGATTGCAAATAAATTACGCTGCCGTTCATGGTGCAAACTGCGCTTTGCCAGTTTCTTTTCAATGTTACTGGTATCATTTTCAAAAGGCCATGTCATAGTCTGCCACCCCTACTTATTCCACAATTTTGCCGTCCTCAATGCGGACAATCCGATCTGCAAGACGGGCAATATCGTTGTTGTGGGTAATCATCACAACGGTTTGCCGGAACTCCGCACTGGTGCGCTTGATAAGCCCCAGCACCTCAGTGCTGGTCTTGCTGTCAAGATTGCCGGTCGGTTCGTCCGCCAGCACGATAGCCGGTTTGGTAATCAAGGCGCGGGCGATAGCCACACGCTGCTGCTGTCCGCCGGATAGATTGTTCGGCATATTTTTCAGTTTATCTTCCAGCCCCAGTAGGTGAACAATTTCGTCCAAAAACTTCTGATCCACCGTGTCCCCGTCCAACTCCACCGGCAGGACAATGTTCTCATACACATTCAGGATGGGAACAAGGTTATAGTTCTGGAAGATAAAGCCGATGTTGCGGCGGCGAAAGATGGTAAGCTGCTCGTCGTTCTTCTTTGCCAGTTCTTCGCCTCGGACAATCACGGTTCCGCTGGTGGGAGTGTCCAACCCGCCCATCATGTGAAGCAGGGTGGACTTGCCGCTACCAGAGGTTCCCACAACAGCCACAAACTCGCCGTCCTCCACGGAGAAATTTACGCCGTCAAGGGCGCGGGTAATGTTCGGTTCTGTACCGTAATACTTTTTCAGGTCAATCGTCTGTAAAACGCTCATATTCAAAACTCCTTTCAAGGTTTCCTACCTGTTGATGAGTGTATTGTAAAACCCAAATGTCCGCGAAATGTTACAGCGGCTAAAAAAATTCATTGAAAATTGAGGTGAAATGTTACAACGCTCGGACATTTCATTTTATCTCTGCACTTCGGGCCAACTTGACCCGAAGCAGAAAGTTTCTCTCAACGCAAGGGAAGCATAATGGAAAATTCCGAACCCTTGCCCGGCTCCGAAACCACTTTGATATAGCCACCCTGCCGCGTTACGATCTCGCGGGCCAGATACAGGCCAATGCCCACACCCTGCTGTTCGTGTACTTCTTCCTCACGATAGAAGCGCTGGAAGATAGCGGCCTGATTGCTTTCGGAAATGCCCTTGCCAGTGTCGGTCACTTTGATTTCCACATACATTTCCCACAGCACCACAGACACAGCGATTTTCCCGCCTGCCGGGGTGTACTTCACCGCATTGTCCAGCAGGTTAAAGAGGGCTTCCGATGTCCACTTGCTGTCATGGGAAACGGTCAAATCCTCCGGGCAGTCCACGGACACGGCGATTTCCTTTTTCTCCGCTGCATACACGATCCCACTCATGGCCTGTGCCACGGTATCAAAGAGGCGGCCCGGTTTCTTGTCCAACTGGATCACGCCTGTTTCCAGACGGGAGGTTTTCACAAGGGCCTGAAAGAGAAAGTCCAGCTTATCCGTCTGGCTGCGGATTCCCCGGATAAAGTCGGTGCGCTCTGCCTCGGCCATAGGCTTTTCCAGCAGGGTGTCCGTCGCCATTTTCAGATTGCTTACCGGCGTTTTCACCTGATGGGAAATATCCGATACAAGGGTCTGTAACTCCTGCCGTTCCTCGTCCACCCGGCGGCGGTTCTCCTGCATGATCTGGTAAAGCCTTGCCAGCCGGTGTCCGATTCTGGCAAGCTGGGTTTCGCTGTCCTCTGGCCGCTGGGGCGCTTCATTTCCGGCAATCATGTGGTCTAAGGTCTGGCACAGGTCAGCGGTAAACTGTGATAACCGTTTTCCAAACGCCTGCGTCAGTACAAAAATCCCTACAAGGGCGCACAACAGCAGCGCCCCGCCCGTCAGCAGCACCGCCGTCTGTTTTGTCACAAGAAAAAGGGCTATGGTGATCCCGGACATGGAGAGGGCAAACCCTATTGCCACCCGGCCAAACAGCCGCTTTACCGAGAGGTTTTGAAACTTCATTTTGCCTCGCCTCCCGTCCATTGATAGCCCATGCCGTAAACGGTCTTGATGTAGGGCGCGCCGCCGTCGGATTCAATCTTGCTGCGAATCCGGCTGATAGAAGTTGTCAGGGTGTGTTCGTCTACAAACCTTTCGTCTATATCCCACAGCTTTTCCAAAAGCTGCCCACGGGTCAGCACTTGCCGGGGATTTTTGCGGAACAGGTTCAGCATTTTGTACTCCATCGGGGATAGGGTCAGGGGCTTGCCATTTAAGGAAGCCGTCTGTTCCGAGAAGTCCAGAAACAGCCGCCCGTCGTCGTAAATGTCCTTGGCCGGTTTGTGGTGTTCCAGCATGGCGAACATGGCTTTGATTTTCCGCTGCAAGGCCCCGATCACAAAGGGCTTTGTGATGTAGTCCACCGCGCCCACCTCATAGCCCCGTATCTGGTCGCTTTCCTGATCGTTGGCGGTCAGGAAAATCACGATGGTATCCGGGTGCTGGGGCTTTATCAGCTTGCACAGTTCAAAACCGTTCCCGTCCGGCAGGTTGATGTCCAGCAGCACTAAATTAAATTCCCGCTGGCGGATGGCTTCGGCTGCGGTTCTGGCATTTAGGGCAGAAGTCACGCCGTAGCCGTCTGCTGTCAGGTTATAGGCCAACATCTTATTCAAAAAACTGTCGTCCTCGACAATTAAAATCTGCTTCATATCCTCACTTCCTTTGCTTTTTGCAGATAGTATAACAGGCAAATGTCCGTGAAATGTTACAAGGACAAATATATTTATCATTTTACAGCTTTTTTATGTGTACTGCAATTTTATAAAAGAAAGGACAGCAGTATCATCAAATTGCTGTCCTTGCGGTTTATTATAGCTGGTAGTGTATAAGCGTGGGTTCATCATATTTGGTGTGGTATCTTTAACTATGGGAAACTCCTCTTTCCCATTTTGAAACCGCTTTATCGCTAATTCCAAGCCGTTCAGCCAAAGAGGCCTGAGTAAATCCTGCAGATTTTCGCAATTTTGCAATTGTTTTACCTGAACTACTTAAATCCATGATTTTCTCGTCCTCCTTATGTAAGTTATATTCTTAATCTAAAATCAAATCACAAATCCTATCCACATCCGCCAAACTAAGATCTGCAAAGAGAGGAAGAGTAAGTACACGAAGAGCCATATGCTGTGCTACCGGTGTTTTTTCTGTTCCTGCTGTTGGATAATTTCTATAGCATTCAAAGCTGTTAGTTAATGGATAAAAATACTTTCGAGCCCCTATGTTATTTTCAGCCAATAGCTCAAAGACTTCATTTCTTGTATATTTATATTCATCAAACACCACTGGGAAATAAGCATAATTTGACTCCACATCTTTTTGAATTTTTGAAAGCCTTATTCCATCTACACCTGACAACCTTTCTCTATATCTCATAACGACTTTTTTTCTCTTTGCTATTTCTTTATCTAAATGTTTCATATTACACAAACCCATAGCTGCTTGAAATTCATTCATTTTTGCATTTCCACCAACATATTCCACGGATTCCGGACCATGTATGCCAAAATTTTTCATGTCATTTAATAATGTCACCCAAGAATCTTCTTTAAAGCATGCACAACCACCTTCAATTGTATTAAAAACTTTCGTAGCATGAAACGAAAACATAGATATATCACCAAAACTTGCAGACGATTTTCCTTTATATTTTACTGCAAATGCATGTGCCGCATCATAAATTACTTTTAAGCCATATTTTTTTGCAATTCGATCAATCTCTTCAACATCACAAATATTTCCGTATACATGAACCGGAACAATTGCTACTGTATTATCAGTAATTAATGCTTCTATCTTTTCAGTATCAATCGTATAATTATCCTCTTTTATATCACAAAAAATCGGTATTAGTCCATTTCTTACAATAGCATGTGTAGTTGATGCAAATGTAAATGGGGTCGTAATTACCTCTCCACCTTTCGGCAAATTCAAAGCTGCAATAGCATTTTCTAAAGCTAGATGACCATTCGTATAAAGAATACAGTGTGGAACATTTAGATATTTTTCGAGTTCAAGTTGAAGTCTCTGATGCTTTGTCCCCATATTCGTTATCCAGTGACTCTCCCACAAATCCTTTATTTCTTCACAATACTCTTCATATGAAGGCATCGAAGAACGTGTTACTAATATTTTCGACATCTTATATACTCCTTTTTCTTATATATAATCTTACAATTTCAACTAAGTAATTAAATGTATCTAACTTCAAGACAAATGATCCTGTTAAATATATAACTATACCTATGAATATTTGAATTAATAGAATAAACAAACTATTTATCTCGATATATTTTACTGGATATACAATTATTCCCATCATACATGCCAAAATAATATTTGGTATAATGTCTTTTACTTGTTCCATATATCCATAATCCAACAATTTTCTATTAGGCCACGAATTAATTATTTGGCTGGTCAGTGTAGTAAATAGCAAACTATATGCCATTGCCATCACTCCCAACTTCATAGTTAAAATCAAAACTATAATTCCAATAATTTTCTTAATAACCTCTAATTTTAAAAACAAATCACTTCTTCCCAAAGCTTTAATTGCATTCAAATTTGCAGTATGAAGCGGGTAAAACATAAATGTTATACAAAAAATCCTAAGATATGGCAATGCGGGTAACCATTTTTCTGTGAGTATAACTCGTATCATCGGCTCTGCAACAGCAGCTAAGCCCAACATTAATGGAGCCATAATATATGTACTCGTTTTGATAGCCCTCCTTGTCATTTGTTTTACTTGTTCCCTTCTATCCTGTATTGATGCTAATGTAGGTAGTAAAACACTATCTATAGAACTATTTACATTTGATGTTATAAAATCTGGAAATTGTCTTCCTCTATTATAAAATGCTAAATCTCCCGATGAATAAAACCGACCAATAATCAACTGCCTAATATTATTATAAACAGCTTCTAGCAAACTTGATGCTAGCAATTTCCATCCATAGGCAAACAACCTTTTAAATCTATTCCACGAAAACTCCCTCGATGGGCGCCATTTGACTGTAATCCACAATATTATTGTATCAACAGTTACATTAAACAATTGCTGAGCAACCAACGCCCATACACCAAACCCCTGATACGCCATCCATATGCCCAATACCGCAGCCCCTATTGTACCTCCTAACGTTGCAAAGAAAAATTTTTTGAACATAAAGTTCTTAGAAACATATGCTTGTTGAACATTTTTCACTCCAGAAATAATTATCTGTAACCCTAAAACTCTTAAAACTGCCGAAAATTCTGGTTGGGAAAAAGAGCTAGCTATAACCGGTGCCAGAAAAAACAACAAACCATATAATATCAAACACCAAACAAGATTAAAGAAAAAAACTGTAGAAAAATCAGTTTGATCTGCATCTTTTTTTTGAATTAATGCATTTCCTAACCCACTATCTACAAAAACATTTGATATTGTAATAAAAACAGTAACTAAGGCTATTAGTCCATAATCATCTGGAAGCAATATCCTTGCTAGAATTAATTCCACGCAAAATTTTACCAACTGTGCACCCGAACGTTCTGCAAATCTCCATATTAAATTTGTAAAAACTGTTTTACTGTTCATATTATCTCCTGTTCTTTAGCCATTTGTTATTATTAAACTCCAAATGTCTTATATATACCTTTTTTAATACTTTAGGTAGAACCAACGACAATACCAAAAACACCTTTCTTGTTATAGGCAAATACCGTATCAATTGTCTATACTCGTTTGTTAACAATTCTCTTGGTTTTTCTTTCAAAACCATTTCTTGCATTTTATACACAGCTTCACGACTCATACATATTTCTTTAAACTGTCCATCCGTATATTTATCAAATTCAACATACATCTTGTAAATCTGTGATGCATGATTAGTTAATTCTTTTACATTTAACCTAGCATGATGCACAGTCCAACTCGTTGCAACCCCTCGACGATAACATGACATTTCTCGACCAACATATGCCACATCTCCTAACGCACCAAAATATAAAAGATAAGGGACATCACCTACCCCATATGTAGTCTTAAAACTTGGTGGATTATTAATATATTCTACCCATTCATTCTTTCTAAACATATAGGAACTTGTATGAAAACCATATCTCAATTTCAAAAAATCATCACGTTCTATAATACCCGTTTCTAAATTTTCATTAGGAAAATAGAAGCCTGTCGATATCCCATTTTCATATATCTCTTTTGTTTTATGAACACTCATAAAGCAATTACTATTTGCCTCTAACATATCCACTTGTCTCTGCAATTTAGATGAATCTGACCAATAATCATCACCTTCACACACTGCAATGTAATCTCCTTTTACATGCGGAAGAATAAATTTTGCCAAAATTCTTTCTCCTTTTGAATACTGATTTTCCTGTTGATAAATTCCATATATTAAATCTGGATATTTTTTTTCATATCTTCTAATTATTTCAGCAGTATTATCTGTTGAAGCATCATCATGAATAACAAATTTTACTGCAAAATTTGTTTTTTGAGAAACAAAACCAATAAGTGTCTGTTCTATATAATTAGCATGATTAAATGCCAAACAATATACTGTAACTTTTATTTTTTCCTCTTTATCCATCCAAACATCACCTCATTTACTAATTATTTAACTTTTGAAACAAGCCATAAAATAAATGTAAACAAAAAATACGAAAGAATAAAATCTGTTCTCAGAAGTGGTACATTAGTCAAATGAATTGCTAATTTAACAGCCATAACAGTCATTATACCCAAACCATATTTTCGATATATACCTTCACTTTTATTTAAAACAAAGCTAATTAACAGAGGGTATATTATTATACCAATAATTCCAAAATTCATATACGCATCTGCAAACAAACCTGTGTTTGGCGACGGAACATATCCTCCAAAATAATTATTATTTATCATTTGTAAATATCCTGTTGAATATATACTAGGAATTAACTTTTGTAACAAAAAAGTGCCTTGAGACCAGACTAGTTTCGGAGCATTTTCAAATAACATATAATATTTTGTATCAAGCCAAGCTGGTAAAAACATCTCTCTACGTAATATTAAAAAATAAAAATCATATCTTTTAAAAATTAAATATGTAAATAAAGATAGAATTAAGACACAAAAAATACAAACCTCAAAATATTTTGAAAATTTACTAAGTAGATTATTTTTCTCCAAAAAACCAATAGCAAAAACAATAAAAACAAATAGCATTGCACTTTTACTTGAATTAACACTAAATATCGATAATAAAGCTATAATACTAACAAATCCGGCAAAATAATCTTTTTTTCTAATTGCTAAATATAGATAAAAAGGAACCGTATAACCAGCTAAATTCATAATTAATGTAACTATATATCCTATTGCCGTACTATCCAGCGTATTCATAGTTTCGACATAACTTTCTCTAGTTGTATAAACAGAATCACCAAATATATTTAAGGAAAAAGAAAAACCATTATAAGAAATTTTGTAAGCTATACATAACAAACATATCGAGAATAAAACTACACGGACAACTCTTCTATTCAACAAATCAAATAATTTTTTTTGATCATATTTTTCATATCTATCAAACCCCTGCTCACTTCTAGTACTTATTGTAATTGTACCAATTCTCATTGCTTTGCAGCAAAAAAACATTAATAAGAAAAAATAAATATTTGTTATCGCAAAATACAACACTGTTTGATCATGAATCGAAAACGACGCATTAAGTGGTATGTAATATAATGTAAAAAGAACTTTTATTACTATGCTTTTAAAATTATTAGCATAATAATTATATTTAAAATAAAAAGTCATAGCAGCAAACATACATAGTGCAAATATTTCTTTTTGAAGATTAAAATTTATATCATATCCTCCACCATAGTACCACAAACCATCTAATATTTTTATCGTAGTAACAACATATACAATTCTAATTAATAATAGGAAAAAAAAACCACCATTTTCCCTTTTTATTTTATTAGTCATCATTTCAGCCCCTTGCCACCTTTAATCATTAAGGTATATGCATTTTTCCAACTGGTTTTATATTCTTTTTTTGCATGTCGCACTGCATCTTGCAAACATAATAATCTCCATAATTTTTTTGATATAGTTTTATATAATACCCCTTGATCAAAAAAATATTCCCTGTTATATCCACTATTCCAAGTAGATTCTCTCTCTTCTGTAAGATTTGCTATACTAACTGGAACTGCATACATTTTTAAACCTCTTTTTAAACAATCAGCTATAAAAATGTTATCTTCCCCATGACAGTGCTCTGTTCCACCTCCAAAGCACAAATTAAATGAAATACCATTTTCCCTAACTTTACTTAATCTCACTGCAATTCTAGCAGTACCATACGTCAGGAAATTATAAAATCTAATCCTTTTTGCTTTTTTTATAATATAACGGGTTGGAATCTTCTCCACTAAATTAAATGCAATAATATCTGCATCTGGATAATCCAAAAAGGCCTTTTCAATAAGCTCTGGATAATTTTCAACATAAACCATATCATCGTCAGCAAATAGACAAATATCACCCGTAGCTCTCATCAACGTATTATTTCTATTTAGTCCGACACCACGTTCCTCAAAATTCAAATATGTAGCTGAATATCCTTTATACTCAAAATGTTCTATACCATTAAAATCGCACTGATTTCCCACTATAACATCTGATTGTATATGCATTTTTTCTAGCAAAGAATGATTATACTGATTCATTGCCGCAACTAAAACCTGAACCCTCATAAAGCCTCCTATCTTTCTTTTTCATATTTTTTTTTCTTTAATACCCCATAAAACATATTCCAACAAGTATACCACGCAGCAACTAACACCGACTTTTCATCACACATGTGAAACAAATCATAATGACTTTTAAATTTTTTTCTAAACTTATCATGGCTAATGCTTACTTTTCTAACTCTATACTTTGCCAAATTTTCTTTCAATAAATAAGCACATGTTTCTGGCTTTTTATAGAGCTGAAGTCTTATTGCATAATCATTATTTTTTCTAATATCTTTAATCTGAATAGTCCCAAATTTCTTTACGTTATACATCATTGTAAGCTGACCAATATAATCATAATTATACATCTTATGCTTATTTACCTTCTTCGGACCCGAAACATAAATATTTAATGGCTTGGACTTTTCATCAATCTTTTCGTATTCCGTAAATGAAAGAGTATACCCGTTTTTTTTCATAAAGCGCAGTTGATGTTCAAGTTTCTCTGGAGTCCACAAATCGTCCGAATCCAGAAACGCAATCCACTCACCTTTAGCTTCTCGTAATGCTTTATTTCTTGTTAATGCAGCACCACTATTTTTTTTATTTTTTAAATACTTAATTCTTTTATCATTGAACATTGCCACAACTTCATCCGTATTATCGGTTGAACAATCATCGACAATAATTAGCTCCCAATTTTCATATGTTTGATTAACAACTGATTGTATTGATTCTGCTATAAACTTTCCCGTATTCCAAGAAGGCATAATTATTGACACTAATCCGTCTATCATCCTATTTACCTCATAACCGCCACTAAAGTCTTCGCCATAGTAGCAATTTCTCTCAAAAAACTAAACTTCCTAATACTCTCCAAATTATACTTCATCTTCTCCGGAAGCACCTTCTCCACATAAACTCTATCCACGTCATCTGCCGCATCTAAAAGCTCAGCTTCATCCTTATACTGAATACTAGCTTCACTAGTAATACCAGCCGGCAACAACAATGTAGCACGCATCTCTTTCGTATACTTCTTCACATATTTCGTTACCTCAGGTCTGGTTCCAACAAAACTCATATTCCCAGATAACACATCAAATATCTGTGGCAGTTCATCTAATCTATACTTTCTTAGAAACGCACCAGTTGGCGTAATGCGGTTATCTCCCGAAACAGTAACCGCACTTCCGATCTGATCAGCATTTGCAACCATCGTTCTAAACTTATGAATTCTAAATTTTTTACCATAAGTTGTAACTCGTTCCTGTCTATAAAACACTCCGCCTTTAGATTCCGTCGCAATTTTAACACTTATAACAATCATCGGTATTGCAGTCACAACAAGTACACACGTACCGACAACTATATCAAATGCACGTTTCATCACTAAGCTGAGCTTTTTTTTACTAAGAATATCATAATACTCTTTCACTTCATCACATTTCATATATTCAGGAAGATCTTCCCATTTTCTCATAACAATTCCTCATACTCTCAGCTGGGACCAACTCCCATATTATATATACTGCTTTACAATCGCACAATACTTTTCAATCACATACTCCACTTCTTCATCCGTCAATTTCGTATGAAGCGGCAATGTAATCTCATTCTCAAATCTCTTATAAGCATTCGGATAGTCCTTAATATCAAATCCCATATTCTTATAAGCAGTCATCATCGCTAATGGTTTATAATGCACATTACAAGCAATTCCTTCTTCAGCCATCTTCACAATAATTTCCTGTCTCTGTTCCAATGAAATACCAGGAACTCTTGTAATATATAAATGTCCTGATGACTGATGATCTTCTGTATAATGATTCAAGACTTCAATTCCAAGCGGTTTGAATGCTTCATCATACTTTCTAATAATTTCTTTTCTTCTTGCAAGTAATCCTTTATATCGTTTCATCTGTGCAAGACCGATTCCTGCAGTCACATCTGTCATATTACATTTATACCATGGTCCTACAATATCATACTCCCATGCTCCAAGCTGAGTCTTCGCCAATGCATCTTTTGACTGTCCATGAAGTGATAACAACTGATACTGATGATATATCTCTTCATTATCAATTCCATCAATATTCTTCCAGGCTACCGCGCCACCTTCTGCAGTTGTAAAGTTTTTAACCGCATGAAAACTGAAATTAGAAAAATCAGCGATGCTTCCAACCGGTTTGTTTTTCCATGTAGCCCCAAATGCATGTGCCGAATCTGCCATCACTACTACTCTTCCGATTGCTTTTTGTAATTCATTAGACGGATGGAATAAATGTTTCTTACTTTCTACAACTGAAAAAATTCGATCGTAATCACACGGAACGCCACCCAGATCAACCGGAATAACTACTTTTGTTTTTTCTGTAATCGCATCTGCCAGTTTATCATAATTCATTTCCAATGAATCATCCTGAACATCTACCATGACCAACTTAGCACCTACATGGCATACTACTGATGCTGTAGCCGTATATGTATAAGCTGGTACGATTACTTCGTCACCCTCCGTTACACCCAGTAGTCTTAAAGTCATCTCTGCACATGCTGTCTGAGAATTCAGGCATACAGCCCTGCTTGTTCCACACAGTCCTGCCACTTGACGCTCTAACTCTTTCGTCTTCGGTCCGGTTGTAATCCACCCCGATCTTAATGCTTCTGCAACCTGTTCGACTTCTTCTTCTGTAATATCCGGTGGTGAAAATGGAATTTTCATAATCTATACTTCCTTTCTATTCTCATTAAAACAATGCAACTTTCATTCCCTTTTTCGAATTTTCTTCATTTTCTCTATGTTGTTTTTTAAATGCCGTCTTATTTACCTCTTCCGGTTTTTTGAACGTTGGAACAACCTTTCTCAACACTTCTTTCGCCTTCAAGTCGTCATCCGTAGCACAAGCTTCCTTCAACATTGCAAGTTTGTCATCAATTTCGGCTGCACTGAGTGCAGTATCTCTTTCGATAAAAATCATGCTGTTCTCTGTCTTGTCCAGTTCCTCTGTCTTTACCAATAACTCTTCATAAAGCTTTTCGCCCGGACGAAGCCCCGTCTCAACAATCTCAATCCCCTGCACTCCGGATAAGCGGATCATATTCTCGGCAAGATCCATAATCTTCACAGGTTTTCCCATATCCAGTACAAACAGTTCACCATTCTGCGCCATTGCACCACTTTGCAGTACCAGCTGAGACGCTTCCGGAATCGTCATAAAGTACCGGATGATTCTCTTGTCTGTGATTGTCACAGGACCGCCATTTGCAATCTGTCTTTTGAACAGCGGAATCACCGATCCTGCGCTTCCAAGTACATTGCCGAATCTGGTTGCACTATACTTTACATTTCCATGTGTACTTGCACTCTGTACGATCATCTCACACATACGCTTTGTGGCACCCATGACATTCGTCGGATTGACTGCCTTATCCGTAGATACCATCATAAATCGTTCCGCACCATATTCTTCGCATAATTCCACCATGGTTTTCGTTCCAAATATATTGTTTTCAATTGCCTCAATACAATTATGTTCCATCAATGGCACATGTTTATGCGCAGCGGCGTTAATTACAATTTGCGGATGATACTGTTCGAATATTCTTGTCATCGCCTTTCGATTCGTAATTGACGCAATCTCAACCTGTAACTTTAATTTTCCTTTGTAGGCAATTTTCAGTTCCTGCTGTACATCATAAGCACCATTTTCATAGATGTCCAGAATAACCAGCTGTTTCGGCTGCATCTTAGCCATCTGACGGCAGAGTTCCGATCCAATCGAGCCTCCGCCACCGGTGATCAATACTACTTTATCTTTGTAATATGCATTCGTCTGTTCATCTGCAACTACCAGCGGCTTTCTAAAGAGTAATTCCTCAATGTCGAACTCTCTCAGATATCTTTTCCCTCCGGCAGCATGCATCGTCGGATAATCATAGATTTTCACTTTATAGCCGGCATTCTTATAATAATCATACAGTTCTTTACGCTTTTCTGTCTCCATAGACGGAATTGCAAAGATAATCTCCTGCACTTCATAATCATCCAGCTTCGATAATGTTGCATCCGTTTCCGACCATACAGGAATCCCCTGAATCTCACGTCCTACTTTTTCCTTATTAATATCGATAAAGCATCTTGGAACGTAAGATGCCTGCTCGTTATTCAGCAGTTCTTCTGCAAGACCGACACCTACGCGGCCTGCACCGATAATCGCAATTTTGATTTTCTGGATTTCTTTTTCACGTCCTGCATCAATTCCCGAGAATATCTTCAGAAGCACCGCCCAGAATCTACCCTGTATATCATTACTGTTCCCACATTTATATGCATAGCGGTACAACATACGTATCGTTAATGCTCCAAGCAGATCTACACTTACAAGAGAAAGCATTCTTGCAAAAGTAATGCTTTCAACAGGAAGAAGAAATTCTATGATCATATAGAGCACACATGCTATTCCATCTGCAAAGATCAGGCGCATATAGCACTGGATGCCTCCATATCTCCATACCTGTCCATATATATTTCCAAGCAGGCGGATGCCAAATATGCACACCATAGATATACACATTTGTTGAAGTATGCCTGTATATGATAATTTATCATTTCCTCCGTATAGTCTCAGCAATAATATTGCCGACAATAAATATATCAATATATCATAGCAGACCAACATCCACCGAATATGAACTTTTTTCTTCTCCTGTATTTTCATAACCTGTTTCTCTTTTCCTATACTATTTCTCTGTTAATACTTTTTGCATCTTATCACTTATATTTGCTACCACTGCTTCATCCGGCCACATCACATACAATAATTGTGATCCAGATGAATAACAAGCCTGCGTATCCCCCTTACCGGACGCCGCCTGCGATTCAATCTTCCAACTTGCCCCGTCATTAAGCTGCATGTTAATGAATTTTGCCATCTCATCCGATGTCATATTCGTCTCTACACAATCACTGATCGTTGCCAGGATCTCGTTAGCACTCTTAATGATCGCCGGAGATGTGGCTTTCTGAATAATCGCAGTCAATACCGCTTCCTGATCCTTACCACGCTGGTTATCTCCCTCTGCAAAACTATATCTCTCTCTTGAGAAAGTAAGTGCCTGTGCTCCATTCATATGATTTATGCCTTTATGGAAGCTATATCCATTCTTTTCGAACTCCACTTCCGAATTCACATCCACACCGCCAAGCGCATCTACTATCGTCTCCAGTGATGTAAAGTTCACCCTCGCATAGTAACTGATGTCGATTCCATACAGATTCTCCAGTGTTGCCATAGAAGCATCTACTCCATAGATACCTGCGTGTGTCAGCTTATCCCTTGCATCACCCGATACCCCCGGGATCGTAACATAATAATCTCTCGGTGTCGTTGTGAGCAGGATCTGCTTCGTATTCGGATTCACCGTCATAATAATATTTACATCACTTCGACTGTTCGTTGTAATAGGACCGGACACATCAATACCGCTGATAAACACATTGAACGGTTCCGTCACATCAGCTTTCTTCTCACTTTTTACCTTCGTCTTAATTCCATACTGATACAGAATCTTGACTTTCTCCGAGAACCCCTCTACCGACTCATCGATCATACTCATATACCCCTCATTGAACACCGCCGCGTCCACATTTCCATTCAGAAGTGCATTTGCCTCATCCGTCAATGATTCGTATTCTTCGGTCTTCACGTCTTTGCCGACTTTCTTCTCGATGTCCTTGATCATCTTATCGGTATTCTTCTGATCTACTGCCGTCTGATAACCGAACCGGTAATCCTCGGCATCTTCGATGTTCTTCGCAGAATCACCTTTCTTCACGACCACGACCATGTTATCCGTCTTGTAGGTGGCTCCGCCGACTTTCTTAAGTACATCATCGGTCTTCATCATTCCCATGCTGATCGCCGCCAGTATGATGGTCATCAGGAGACTGATGATCATACCTGTATAGCGCAGCACCTTATTCTTCGGATACTGCAGGATATGTGTCGCACCGAAGAGTACTGCCAGTGCCCCGATCAGGAAGATCAGGTACTTCTTCGGCAGCATCCCGCTGCCTGCCACAGTCACGATGCAGATCACCGATACCAGAAGCTGGATCAGTGTGATCAGTTTTCCTATCAGGTTCTTTCTTTCCATTTCCAGAAGTCTCTGTCTCATATCATTCATCCTTCGTCTGTTACTGTACAGTGAGTGTAAATGTGATCGGATCTGAGGTATTACCGTCACTGTCCTGTACGTAATACTGTAATGTATAGGTTCCTGCCTGGTTCACATTGTAATTACCGTCAATATGAAGCCCGCGGAACAAGGTGTCTCTATCGTCTTTGTCATCCACTGCATCGGTCACTTCATTCAGTGCATTGAATGATGTGCCTCTGGCTATCGTCTTCGCATCTTCGGCAAGCTTCATTGCCGGGCGTGTGCCATTCGGCTGCAGGGCCGCACTCTGCTGGTCTGCGCTCTGCTGGTCTGCTGCCGCTGCATCCTGTGCGGTCTCTTCTGTCTTCTTTTCTTCAGCAGTCTTCTTTGCCTTTGCTTTTTTTGATTTCTTCTTCGTCTTCTTTTCCGACTTTTCATCCGTCTTCTGCGTTGTATCTTCCGAAGCCGTATCCTGTGCGGTCTCTTCTGCCGCATCACTGTCTTCTGCTTCCTGATAGGTCACTTCCCGGCTTGCTGTTCCTACATTTTTCGCCTTGTCTGTGACACCGTAATAGACAACTGCCTTCTTCTTACTGACCGGCACGACCTTTTCTACAAATACCTCACTGGTCAGGTCTCCGTCCTTATCGTCCTGTGCCGTCACGCCTTCCAGAAGCTTTCCGTAGTCTTCTCCTTCTGTATAGGCAATCTTCTCACTCTGGTCTACTTTTATCTCCGGTGCAGTGCGGTCCTGATTCTTATAGGTCATATATCCTGCACCTGCCAGTGCTATACATCCGGCCGTCAACAGGCCGGTAACCACGCGCTGGTTCATACGCTCACCCTCTATTTCTTTCCGTTTTCTCCGTAATTGCCATAGTAATCACCGTAGTATTTACCATAATACTTGTTCTGTTTCATATCTACTTTATTCAATACCACGCCGAGAATCGGGCAGTCTGCCTTCTCCAGCTGGTCTTTTACCACTCTGGCGAACTTGTAGCTGATCGTCTTCGCTGAGATGACCATCACAGATGCATCTGAGAATTTTGCAATGATCGCCGCATCGATAACGCTTCCGAGCGGCGGCGCATCGATGATCACATAATCATACGCCTGTCTTGCACCGTCAAGGAAGGCTTCGAACCTTCTGCTGCCGAGCAGTTCTGCAGGATTCGGCGGAACCGGTCCCGCGAATGTCACGAAGAGATTCGGTTCCTGTGTTCTTAAGATCACTTCTTTTACATCGGCCTGTCCGGAGAGGAAGTGTGTCAGTCCCTTCACTTCTCCTGTGACTCTGTGGCGTCCCATCAGGACGGATTTCCGAAGGTCTGCGTCCACAAACAGGACTCTCTTGCCGCCTTCTGCGAGGGACGCTGCAAGTCCCATCGTCACGGTACTCTTCCCTTCGTTCGGTGTACAGCTTGTGAATACGATTACTTTCTTATCTGATCCGGAGAATTCGATGTTGGTACGAAGCGTCTTGTATGCTTCGTTGCTCCGGTAATCTTTCGTTAGATTCTTTAATACTATCTCTGCCATGTCCTTCTCCTATCTTCTGCTTTTTACAGCATTTCTTGATTCTCTCTGCTGCTTCGCTCTCTTCGGTGCACTGCTTCCTTCCTGGATCGGGATGGAAGTCAGTACATTCAGTCCGAGGTACTTTTCTACGTCATCCGGAGTCTTGACCGTATCATCTAAGATAGAGATCAGTACAATGAATCCCATAGAGATGACAAGTCCGAGCAGTGCACCGAGCATCATGTTCTTCTTGACATTCGGGGAAGACGGGCTGGTCGGAAGGTTACCTTCTTCTACGGTGTTGACAGAATCCGCACTCATGATCTCTGTGATCTGTACGCTGACTGCTTTTCTGAGTGTGTCTGCGATCTGTTTTGCTTCTTTCGGATCATCGTCCGTCACACTGATGCTCATGATACGTGTGTCGGTCGGTGTCTCTGTGGTGATCATACCTGCCAGTTCTTCCGGTGTCACATCAAGCTTCAGCTTGGAGATGGTCTTCTCCAGTACCGGGCGGCTCTTTACCAGTTCCATATAGTCCTTTGTCAGCATGCTTCCCGTCTGCAAGTCTGTGTAGGTTGCGCTTGCGGAGGTGTCGTCATTCTTCGCCATAACGAAGAGCTTTGTTACTGACGTGTACTTCGGTGTCACGAACATCTTCGTTCCCACGAACGCTACCAGTGCCATGAATACTGCAGACAGAATAATTATCGTCTTCTTGGCCCATAAGGCACTGAATAATTCCATCAGATCAATGGTAACTTCGTCATCCTGAATCTCCTGATTCATCATTCCATAATTTTCTCGGCTCATCTTAATCTCTCTTCTTCAGCATACTCTTGGCATTGCTGTAGAATATCCTCCTTGTATAATCTTCTCCGTATCGTTTCTCTACGTGAGCGGCCGCCTTCTTCATCTTCGGCGGTCTGTGCTTTGTATCGTGTGCATCGGTTCCGACGCAGAATACCAGGTCGCGGTTCATCAGTTCTTCGATGAACTTTCGGATCTTACGGCCGGATCCCCCGGTGATGCTGTCTGCATTTACCTGCAGGTTCACACCCATATCGTACAGTTCTTCCGCAAGTTCTACATCTTCGGCGATGCAGTGATAGCGCTCGACATGCGCCAGTATGACTTCGTATCCTGCGAACTGCAGCTGCTGGATCCCCTGTCTGATGTAGCTGTATGTCTGTGAGGGCGGAAATTCTACCAGTACATACTCTCTGCGGTTCATCGAAAGGATCTTTCCTTCTTTTAATTTGTCTGCAACATCCTGTCCGAAATAGACTTCCGTTCCAAGGTATACCCGGAAGCGTTCGTCAATCTCGTGTGCTGCTTCGCGCACAAGCTTTGCCTTTTCACGAAGCTTCTCCACCGGTGCCTTTCCGCGGTGCGGATGGTGGTGAGGGGTTGCTATGATACACCGGATTCCTTCTGCGTATGCGATCTCAAGCATCTTCTTCGTCTCGGCAAGGTCTTTCGCCCCGTCATCGACTCCCGGCAGAATGTGGCAATGCATATCTATGTAACATTCTTTCATCTGGTGGTTACTCCTTTATTCTCTGCTTTTTTATCGGTTTCTTACAAGTTTGAATAAATTCATTATATCTTTTTCTTCTCTGCGCATATTTTTGCGCACCAAAATACCCCCCCCCCCGGTATTCTTATCATTTCATACCAATGGAAGGAAGGGTATCTCTCAAGCTCTTCGTATATTTATACATGTTATAAATGTTATGTAATATCTCTATATTCGGTTTTCTGTTTTTGAAACACAAATAACTGGGATTATTATATATCATTTTTTTGCCCACATCCCTCATCCATTCATAAACATATATGATTTTATCATATCTTTAAGCAGGCTTCAACTATGTATCAACAATTTATACAATTTTCCCTATTTTTTATCTTTTTTTCGACATGTTTTATACGTCCATCTCTTCTTCGTAGTACTTGATCAGTGCCTGGGTGCCGAGATCTCCGCAGCCTTCTGCCTGGAGGAGTTCGTAGTTGGCAAGCACCTGGCTTAATACGTCCAGATTGAGATTGCTCATGTTCGCTTCGGTAAGGGCGATCTTCATGTCTTTGACGAAGTGCTTCAGGAAGAATCCCGGTGCGTAGTCTCCTGCCAGGATCTTCGGTCCGAAGGTATCTAACTGCTTGCTTCCTGCCGCTCCGGTCGATACGGAATCGAGTACCGTCTGAAGGTTAAGGCCTTTTGCCTTCGCATAGGTGAGTGCCTCGCAGACTCCGGATAAGGTGCCGGCGATCATGATCTGGTTCGCAAGCTTGGCGTGCTGGCCGCATCCTGATCCTCCCTGGTAGTTGATGTTGGTTCCCATCGCCTCGAATAACGGCATGCAGGCTTCGTAGTCTTCTCTGGAGCCGCCGACCAGGATGGAGAGTGTACCGTTCTTTGCTCCGGTGTCACCGCCGGTGACCGGTGCGTCCAGTACGTGGAAGCCTCTTTTGGTTCCTTCTTCTGCGATCTTCTGGTCCAGCATCGGGCTTGTGGTCGTCATGTCGATCAGGTATGCGCCTTCTCTTGCGCTGTCTAAGATGTTGCCTGCATCGAAGTAGACTTCTTCTACATCGGTCGGGAAGCCTACGATGGTGATGACTGCTTCTGCGTCTTTTACGCAGTCTGCGATGGTGTCGTGGAAGGTGGCTCCTTCGTTGATCACGTCTTCGACTTTGGATCTGGTTCTGGCGTAGATGTGTAATTCGAATCCTGCTTTCATGAGATTGCGGACCATGGATCTGCCCATGATGCCTACGCCGATGAATGCTATTTTGTTCATTGATTTTTCCTCCGTGTGTTGATTACTCTTCTACTTTCTCCACTACTTCGCCCTGTCTCTTGTAGATGCTGTGTGCCGGTACGAATCCTCTGACGCTTGACAGTGGGTAGATGTTGCTGTGGCTTCCGATCACGGTTCCCGGATTCAGTACGCTGCCGCAGCCGACTTCTACTTCGTCTCCGAGCATGGCTCCGAATTTCTTAAGACCTGTCTCGATCCTTTCGTCTCCGGCTTTTACTACGACGAGCTTTTTGTCGGATTTGACATTGGATGTGATGGATCCGGCCCCCATGTGGGATTTGTAGCCGAGGATGGAATCGCCCACGTAATTATAGTGCGGCACCTGTACTTTATTGAACAGGATGACGTTCTTAAGTTCTGTCGAGTTGCCTACGACTGCACCTTCGCCGACGATCGCATTTCCGCGGATGAATGCGCACTGGCGGACTTCTGCGTTCTTTCCGATGATCGCCGGTCCGTGGATGTAGGCTGTCTGGAATACGGTTGCGGATTTGGCGATCCATACGTCTTCGCCGACCTGATCGTATTCATCTGCCGGAAGGGTCTTTCCGAGTTCTTTGATGAAGCCGCTGATCTTTGGAAGGATTTCCCATGGGTAGGTGGCTCCTTCGAAGATGTCTTTTGCGATGGTTTCATCCATGTGGTTGTAGAGGTTTTTGATGGTTAATTGTTCTGACATGTTGGTTCTCCTTTTTTATTTTTTAGTTTTTCCGGTCTTTCTCACCGGCTTCTTATAAAACTGCGCTGCCTTATCATAGCACGCCCGCATCTGATACTGATTGTTCAGACCTTTGACTGCAAGTGTGCGTCTTGATACAAAATCATCCAGCTTTTTCATATATTCATCTGATGTGATATCTCCGTCTGCTACATACGTCAGACCTTTTTCCCAGCTTGCCGTAAGTTCTGGGTTCAGGAGCGGCCGGATGGAATGGTCTACGACATCGTAGATCATTTCCCCTAACATCGTCGGCGTGACGATCTGGGTCTTTTTATTGAGGGCCAGATATTTATTATTGAATAATTTCTTCAGTATCTCGCCTCTGGTGGCACTGGTGCCGATTCCGCTTCCTTTGATCTGGGCTCGGAGTTCTTCGTCTTCGATGAGCTGTCCTGCATTTTCCATGGCAAGGATCAGTGAACCGGAGTTGTAGCGCTTCGGCGGCGAGGTCTTGCCTTCTTTGATGTCCAGGGACTGCACCGGAAGAGTCATGCCTTTCTTGAGGCTCTGGATCCTGGCGAAGAAGGCTGCATCAGTGTCTTTGTCCTCGGTACTGTCTGTATTATCGTTATTGTCGTTCTTCCTGCCCGGCACGCCTGTAACTTTCAGATAGCCTTCTTCTGCCAGTACTTTGAAGCTTGAGAAGAAGGATTCTTCTTTGATCTTCGTCACGATCGATACTTTCTGATAGACAGCCGGTGGGTAGAAGATACTTAAGAATCGTCTTACGATCACATCATACACCCTCTGTGACAGATTTGGAAGTCCTTTTAGTGCTCCCATGCCCTGTCCTGTCGGGATGATCGCATAGTGGTCTGTGATCTGTTTGTCGTTGACGTATCTCGTCTTCTCCAGTCCTTTGTGGCTGCCAAATTTCACGACATCCTGAAGATATGGCTTTGCCGGTTCGTACTGCATCAGGCCGTTCAAGTTCTTGTGGATCTCTTTTGCCACTGCTGTCGACAGGACACGGGCATCTGTTCTTGGGTAGGTGACGAGCTTTTTTTCATATAGTTCCTGGATGATCCGGAGGGTCTCATCCGGGCTGATCTTGAACCGCTTGGAACATTCATTCTGGATCTCGGCCAGGTTGAATAATAACGGCGGGTTCTTCTTTTCTTTCTTTTTTTCTATGGACACGATCTGGCAAGTCAGGGGCTGGCTGGCGTCTGACTCGCTGTTGCTTAGGAAGCGGATCAGTTCTTCTGCCTTTTCCTTTTCTTTGAATCCATTTTCCTTATAGAGGTCGAAGGATTCGAACCATTTTGATCCTTTGACTGCCCGCCATTCGCCTTCGAATGTTGCCCCTTTCTCTCCGATGGTGCTTAGGACTCTGTAGAACGGGGTCTCTACGAATTCCCTGATCTCCCGTTCTCTGCGCACGACCATGCCGAGAACGCAGGTCATAACGCGGCCTACGGATACGACGGAATATTTCGTATTCAGATAATTGGAGATGCTGTTACCGTATTTTAATGTCAGAAGGCGGGAGAAGTTGATTCCCATCAGGTAGTCTTCTTTGGCTCTTAGGTAAGCCGATGCTGCCAGGTTGTCGTATTCTTTTAAGTCTTTTGCTTCTTTGATCCCGCGCAGGATCTCTTCTTCTGTCTGGGAGTCGATCCATACGCGGCGGCGGTTCTTGCCTTTTACGCCTGCCTGCTGTTCGACCAGACGGTAGATGTATTCTCCTTCCCGTCCCGAGTCAGTACAGACGTAGATGGTGTCTACGTCTGTGCGGTTCAGCAGTCCCGATACGATTCGGAACTGCTTTGACACTGCCGGGATGACTTCGTATTTGAATTCCTGCGGGATAAAAGGCAGAGTCTCAAGACTCCACCTTTTTAATGCCGGATCGTATTCTTCCGGATAACTCATTGTGACCAGGTGTCCGACGCACCATGTTACGATTGCTTCTGCTGATTCGAGATATCCGTCTTTTCTCTGTGTATTAATATGCAATGCCTTGGCGAACTCCTGCGCTACGCTGGGTTTTTCGGCAATGTATAGTGATTTTCCCATGTAATTGTGTTACTCCTTGGTGAGCCGATGGGGACGGGAATTACTGGCTTTTTTCCTGTCCCTGATGGCTTTTATTTTTTTCTGTGCCGAAGGGACAGGAAAAAAGCCAGTAATCCCCGTCCCCGTTGGTCTTCTTCTCGGCCGCCATGCTGTGCTTCTTCCATGAAAACTGCCTGAGAGTCCACAGCTTTTATGCCGCCGGTCCGTTTCATATATGTGCCGTCTTTCTGCATGATCCTTGCTTTCACGTTATCGCTTAACATGATCTTCAGGTCATGGTTGATCTGGCGTCTGATCTGCCCGTCTAATACCGGGCAGGCTACTTCTACTCTTTTTTCTGTATTTCTTGTCATCATGTCTGCGGAGCCGATATAGATCTTCTGCTCTTTGCCGGTTCCGAAGCTGAAGATACGTGGATGTTCCAGATAGCGGCCAACCACACTCATCACTCTGACATTTTCCGTAAATCCAGGCACTCCCGGTAGTATACAGCAGATTCCGCGAACAATCAAGTCTACCCTTACTCCGGCGCAGGAGGCCTCGGATACTTTCTTTATGAAGTCCACATCTGTCACGGAGTTCATCTTCATAATGATGCGTCCTTCGCTTCCTTTTGCTATCTCTTCGTCCATCATCTGTAAGATACGGCTCTTTAAACTGACCGGTGATACGATCAGGTATTGATAGCTGCCCTGCAGATTGCCGATGGACATATTCTTGAAAAATTCTGCGGCGTCCTGTCCGATTCGCGGATCAGCAGTCATCAGGGACAGATCGGTATACATGGCAGCTGTCTTCTCGTTATAATTGCCAGTTCCGACCTGTGTGATATACTGGATGTCATTGCGGTTCCTGTATGTGATCAGACAGATCTTGGAATGCACTTTGTAACCGTCAAATCCGTAGATCACACGGCATCCTGCCTCTTCCAGACGTTCCGACCAGTCGATGTTGTTCTGCTCGTCAAATCTTGCACGCAGCTCGATCAGCACGGTAACTTCTTTTCCATTTTCCGCAGCTGCGCACAGGTATTCCACCAGTCTTGCCTTCTTCGCCAGGCGGTAGATGGTGATCTTGATCGTCATAACGTTCGGATCTGCCGCGGCATCTTTGATCAGCTTCAGGAACGGATCCATGCTTTCGTATGGGTAGAACAACAGGATATCATTCTTTTTCACCTGTTTTAACATGTTTCCGTCCTGTACATGTGCTGATTTTTGCGGGGAGAATGGTTCGTAGACCAGTGCTTTCTTCATGGATTCCGGGAGATTTCCTGCGATGGAGAACATATAATCCAGTTTCATCGGCATCTTCGTGCGGAAGATCTGCTCCGGTGTGATCTTGAATTTCTTACAGAAGTATTCCTGCATTTCCGGTGTCAGTTTCTCCGCTGTTTCTAATCTTACTACCGCCATCCTGCGGCGTTTGTGCAGGGTACTCTGCATGAGTTTCCGGAAGTCATCGGTGACCTCCAGTGCCTCATCGTCCGGAGATACGTCTGCATTTCTTGTCACGCAGATGTAGTTCGGGTCGGATACTTCGTACTGGTCAAATACCAGATTGAGGTATTCCATGATGACTTTCTCCATGCGGATATAACGGATGTCATGTCCCGGAAGCATCAGGATATCGGATACATAGGTCGGAACCGGTACGATTCCGAGGATCTGTTCTTTTTCTTTGTCGTCTTTATTCTTCCTGCTATTGATATGCTTCAGATTGGCTGTTACGTAGATATCTTTATTCATAAGATGCGGGAACGGGTGGCTGCTGTCTACGATCTGCGGTGACAGTACCGGCAGGATCTGCTCTTTGAAACATTTCTTAACATATTTCTTCTCATCTGTCTCCAGTTCTTTAAAGTCCAGTCCGCAGACTCCGTATGGGGACAGTTCTTTCTTGATCCCGGCGTAGGTCTTGTCACGTTCTTTATATAACGGGGCAACTGCGGCGTAGATCGCATCCAGCTGCTCCTGCGGCGTCATTCCCGACCGGCTGTCTCTGTGTCTGTCGTCTGTCTGCACCATGTCATAGAGACTTCCGACACGGATCATGAAGAATTCATCTAAGTTACTGGTGAAGATGGCCACGAATTTCATACGTTCTAATAGCGGCACGCTCTTATCTCTTGCTTCTTCCAATACACGCTGATCGAATCTCAGCCAGGAAAGTTCTCGGTTCTGTGTGTAGTTCAATAGTTCTCGGTCCATAGGGGCTTCCTCCGTTTCTTGCCATGGGGCCATGGGGACGGTGTTTTTGGTTTTTTTAGTGTCCCCACCGGCACTTTGTAATCAGCGAATTTATTGTATACTTTATTATAGCAAAACCATCTTTTATTCTCAACACTGAGATGTATGGTGTTCAGATTTGTGATCGGATTTTGTATCGGCAGGCGGGACCGGCTTCTTTGCTGGAGATATAACGTATAAAAAGGCGGGAACTGCGCCTTTTTACATGTTGCAGTTCCCGCCTTTTTATATGTTATGCTTTCATCTTTTTTATGTTTTTGCCTTTTTATGTCTTCGCCTTATGAATGCTAAGCCGGTGAGTGTACCACCAGGGACACTAAAAAAGCCGGATTTCCCGTCCCCCTGGCTACTTCGCCTGAATGTATCCCTTAGCAGTCAGTGCTTCGGCGCAAAGTACGGCTCCGCCTGCCGCACCGCGGACAGTGTTGTGTGACAGTCCGATGAATTTGTAATCATACATGCTGTCTTCTCTCAGACGTCCGATGGATACGCCCATTCCGTTCTCGTAGTTAACGTCAGCTTTTACCTGTGGTCTGTCGTCTTCTGACAGGTACTGGATGAACTGTTTTGGTGCACTTGGAAGTTCTGCTTCCTGCGGGAATCCCTTGAAGCTTTCCAGTTTTTCAATCAGCTGTTCTTTGGTTGGCTTCTTTTCGAAGTTGATGAATACAGCTGCCGTGTGTCCGTTCAGTACAGGAACTCTTAAGCACTGGCATGTGATCTTTGGCTCTTCTGCAAGTTTAATTTCACCATTTTCCAGTGTTCCGAGTACACGCAGAGGTTCTTTTTCGCTCTTTTCTTCTTCTCCTCCGATGTATGGGATGATATTCTCGATCATTTCCGGCCAGTCTTTGAATGTCTTACCTGCTCCGGAGATTGCCTGGTATGTTGTTACAACAACTTCTTTTGGTCCGAATTCTTTCCATGCTGCAAGTGCAGGTGTGTAGCTCTGGATGGAGCAGTTTGGTTTTACTGCGATGAATCCGCGTGTTGTTCCGAGACGTTCTTTCTGAGTCTTGATGAGGTCGAAATGTGCTGCGTTGATCTCAGGTACTACCATCGGTACATCTTTTGTCCAGCGGTGTGCGCTGTTGTTTGATACAACCGGTGTCTCTGTCTTTGCATATGCTTCTTCGATCGCTTTGATCTCGTCTTTTGTCATATCTACGGCACTGAATACGAAATCTACGGTAGAAGATACTTCTTCTACTTCATTTACATTCTTTACGATCAGTTTCTTAACGCCTTCCGGCATTGGTGTATCCATTTTCCAACGTCCGCCGACTGCCTCTTCGTATGTCTTTCCTGCGGAACGCGGGCTTGCTGCTACTGTTACTACTTCGAACCAAGGGTGATTTTCAAGCAATGAGATAAAACGCTGTCCAACCATTCCTGTTGCTCCTAAAATACCTACTCTTAATTTCTTCTCCATCTTCTTTTCTCTCCCTTTCTTTTGTTCTTATTCAGCCATATATTTCTTATAAGCTGCGATCGACTTCTCCATCGCATCCTTTCCCGGTGCTCCGATCGTGATACGCTTATTCACACATGTCTCAAGATCAATTGCTTCATATATGTCTTCTTCGAATACCGGTGAGATTTTCTTGTACTCTTCCAGCGGAAGTGCATCTAACGGGATCTTCTTCTCGATACAGGTCAGCACAAGTTTTCCTACGATGCCGTGTGCATCTCTGAATGGTACACCGTGATTTACCAGATAATCTGCCGCATCTGTTGCGTTGGTGAACCCGTGTTTTGCACTTTCTTCCATGCGGTCTTTGTTGAACTGCATGGTCTTTAACATGCCGGCAAATAATGTGATGCATCCTTTTGCGGTATCCATGGCATCGAATGCCCATTCTTTATCTTCCTGCATGTCTTTATTGTATGCAAGCGGGATCCCTTTCATTGTGGTAAGGAGTGCATTGAGCGCACCATATACGCGTCCTGTCTTACCTCTTACGAGTTCTGCGATATCCGGGTTCTTCTTCTGCGGCATGATACTGCTTCCGGTGCTGTATGCGTCATCGATCTCCACGAACTGGTATTCATTCGAATTCCAGATGATGACTTCCTCACAGAATCTGCTCAGGTGCATCATGATGATGCTGAGTGCAGATAACAGTTCTAATAAGTAATCTCTGTCGGATACCCCGTCCATGCTGTTCAGTGTCGGTCCGTCGAATCCAAGTAATTCGGCTGTGTACTCACGGTCCAGCGGATAGGTTGTCCCCGCAAGTGCTCCGGAACCGAGCGGACAGGTATTCATACGCTTTGCGATGTCCTGCAGTCTCTCGTGGTCTCTGCGGAACATTTCAAAATATGCTCCCATGTGGTGGGCCAGTGTGATCGGCTGCGCTTTCTGAAGATGTGTGAATCCAGGCATGTATGTCTCGACATTTTCCTCCATCACGTGAAGGATCACTTCCAGAAGTTCTTTTACCTGTGCGTCGATCTCGTGGATCTCGTCTCTGGTGAAAAGCTTCATATCTAATGCAACCTGGTCATTTCTGCTTCGTCCGGTGTGAAGCTTCTTTCCCGGATCGCCGATGCGGTCGATCAGTGTTGCTTCCACAAAGCTGTGGATGTCCTCATATTTATCTGATATTTCTAATTTTCCGGACTCTACATCTGCCAAAATGCCATTCAGTCCGTCTGTGATCTGTTCTTTTTCTTCTTCCGTTAAGATTCCCTGCTTTGCAAGCATTGCTACATGTGCAAGACTGCCTTTGATATCCTGCTTATAGAATCTTTTGTCAAATGTAATGGAAGCGTTGAAATTATATACTAACTGGTCTGTTTCTTTTGTGAAACGGCCTCCCCATAACTGTGCCATATGGATTTCTTCCTTTCATTTTTAAGTTTACTGTTTCAGATTTTAACACATTTCCGCGTAAAAGCAAATATTATTGCAGAAATTTACATATTTATTCACCCTGAAACGTGATTTTTTTCTTAATCCATGCATTTTTCTGATTCCATTTATGCATTTTCACTGTTCTTTTCGTGCCTGCTGTTCTTCCATGCGCTGGCGCATGGAGAATTCACAGCCACAGTAATCCTGCCGGTAAAGCCCGTACTGTGCGGATAATTCTACGGACCGCTTATATCCGTTCTTCTTTTTGAAATCTGACGTCAGATATGCCACGCCATACTCTTCTGCAAGTTTTAATCCAATCTCATTCAATTTTGCTGCATTCTTAAGCGGGCTGATGCTGAGCGTCGTCGTGAAGTACTCATATCCTCCGGCTTTTGCAATCTCTGCGGCCTCTCTTAAGCGGAGTTCATAGCATTTGAAGCAGCGCACGCCGCCTTCTTTTACTTCTTCCAGTCCCTTTGCCATCGCATAGAATTTCTCTTTCTCATAGCTGCCCGCAATGAACTGCACCGGATATTTCGTATGCATCGCCCCGATCAGTGTCTGCTGTTCGATGATGCGCTTGCTGTATTCACTCTCCGGGTAAATGTTCGGGTTGTAATAAAGTACCGTAATCCTGAAGTAATTGCTTAAGTATTCCAGCACATAACTGCTGCACGGGGCGCAGCAGCTGTGAAGCAGAAGCGTCGGGACTTTTTCTTCTTTTTGCAGATCAGTAATTAATCTATCCAGTTCTTTTTGATAATTTATTTTTTGTAACATGTAATGACCTCTCCTGGTGTGTTAATGTCTTTCTGGCATTTCCATATCAGCATTTTACCACACACACCACATTTATTCACCTGTTTTCTGTCTGCGGCATATCTTACTTATATAGGTTATTTTTCGCTTGTAGGAGGTCTTCTATGGAACCGGTTCGGGAACAGATTTTAAATCTACAGCACATTTCTTACACGTATCATACTCTGCAAGGGGAGACCCTGGCTCTGTCTGATATCTCATTTTCATTGAAAAAAGGCGAATTTGCCGCCATTGTGGGCCCCTCCGGGTGTGGCAAATCCACACTGCTTTCGCTGATCTGCGGACTGCTGCCTTGTACAGAGGGGCAGATTAAGCTCAACGGAAAGCCTTTGAAAGAAAGCACGACAAATGTCGGCTATATGTTACAGCACGATGAACTCTTTGAATGGCGCACGATTTATAATAACGTAGTCCTTGGGCTGGAAGTCCAGCACGCACTGACAGCGCGTACAAAGCAACGGGCACATGAGCTTCTTGACATCTATGGACTCGGTGACTTTAAGAATGCAAGGCCTTCGGAGTTGTCCGGCGGGATGCGGCAGCGTGCTGCCCTGATCCGCACACTCGTCCTGGAGCCGGAGCTTCTTCTTCTGGATGAACCTTTTTCCGCCCTGGACTATCAGACCAGACTTCAGGTTGGCGATGACATCGGGCAGATCATCCGGAATGAAGGAAAATCTGCACTTTTGGTCACGCATGACCTGTCGGAAGCGATCTCTCTTGCCGACCGTGTGATCGTGCTTTCCAGCCGGCCGGCAACGATCCGGCAGACAATTCCGCTTATCTTCCGCCTGGATCATGATACTCCGCTGAAGCGCAGGAGTACGCCGGAATTCAAGAATTATTTTAATCTGATATGGAAGGAGCTGAATGAAGATGAACCGAATGTCAAAGACTGAGATTCCTGCTGCCTCTGGCACAAATATCACTTCCAATGCAAGTGCCATCTCTACCGCCGCCTCATCTTCTACAGCGCAAAGAACCTTTTTATCAAAGTACCGGCTGCACAAAAAGTTCGTAGCTGCTGCCCGGGTTCTCCTTCTGGTTGTCTTCCTGTCTGTCTGGGAACTGACCGCCTCACATCAAATCATCGATTCTTTTATCTTTAGCAGTCCTTCTAAGATTGCCCGGTGTTTTCTCGACATGGTCGCAGACCGCAGCATCTTCCTGCACCTTGGCGTCACCTTATATGAGACGATCGTAAGTTTCCTTCTGGTTATCGTCTTCAGTATCCTGACGGCGGTGCTTCTGTGGTTCAGTAAGAAGCTTTCAGAAATCCTGGAGCCGTATCTGGTTGTTCTAAACAGTCTGCCAAAATCCGCCCTGGCCCCGCTTCTCATCGTATGGCTCGGTGCCACACGTACCACCATCATTGTTGCCGGTATGTCGGTGGCTATCTTCGGAAGCATCCTGAATCTGTATACCAGTTTTATGTCCGCGGATCCGGGAAAGATGACGCTGATCTATACACTTGGCGGGAAACGGCATCAGGTACTGACTAAAGTTGTGCTTCCAAGTTCGATTCCGGCGATCATCAGCAATATGAAGGTAAATATCGGATTGTGTCTGGTCGGGGTGATCATTGGGGAATTTCTTGCTGCGAAAGAAGGGCTGGGGTATCTGATTATTTATTCCAGTCAGGTGTTCAAAATGGATTGGCTCCTCATGAGCATCTGTCTTCTCTGCCTGTTTGCCATGTGTTTGTATGCACTCATCAATCAGCTTGAATCCTGCTACCTAAAAAGAAATAAGAGATGAGCCTCTCCGTTCATCTCTTATTTCTCCTCATTCCCTTCATCTCATCGTAAAGCTGAAAGAATGGTTTTCTTAACCTTTTCTGCATCAACAGGCTTTGCGATATGTCCGTTCATTCCTTTTTCAAATGCCTTTTTTCTATCTTCCTCAAATGCATTGGCTGTCATAGCTATGATCGGAATAACGGCTTTTTTCTTATCTTCCAGCCTTCTGATTGCCTGAGTTGCCTTATAGCCATCCATGTTCGGCATCTGGATATCCATAAGGATCAGATCGTAGGTCCCTGCCGGTTTCTGTTCCATCCTTGCCACACATTGAACTCCATCCTCAACACGATCGACCATAAGTCCCATATCCTCCAGGATAAACTCTGCGATTTCCGCATTCAGGTCATTATCCTCAGCCAGCAGAACATATTTTCCGCTGATCCTGTCTGTTTCCTCTGTATCCGGGGACGGATCCGTAACCTGCTCGTAGTAACCCTTATCAGCAATCCTGTATTCCATGATAACTGTAAATTTGCTTCCTTCTCCCAGCTTACTTTCTGCTTTAATGGTTCCGCCCATCATATCAACATATTTCTTTATGATCGGCATTCCCAGACCTGTTCCTGCAACCTTTGCGGCTGTTGTATTGCGTTCCCGGGCAAAAGCCTCAAACAGGGATGGCAGGAATTCTTCACTCATTCCAATACCGGTATCAATTACCTGAGTCTGTATCCTCACATAGTCTTTCCTGTCACAGTCAAGCTCTGTAATCCTTATGGTAACTGCTCCCCCTGAAGCTGTATATTTTACCGCATTGCTGATCAGATTGAGGAAAATTTCCCTGTTCTTTGTCTCATCGCAGATTACATGTTCATGCTGCACCTCATATTCCATCTCAAGGTGAATACCCTTTTTCTCCGCTTCTGCCTGGAAAATTTTGTAAACTCCCTGATAAACATCTCTGATCTTCACATAATTCTCATCCAGTTCCATCTTACCGCTTTCAATTTTGGCCATGTCCAGCACATTATTGATAATAGACAGCAGCAGATTTCCGGACTGTTCCATCTTCTCCTGATAATCCAGAAGCTTTGGATCTGTCAGTTCCCTTTTCATCAGCTCGTTGTATCCCAGCAGGGCATTCATCGGTGTACGGATATCATGTGACATATTGAAAAGAAAATCCGATTTGGCAGCATTAGCCTTTTCTGCCTGAATCTGGGCTTTCCTTGCTTTCATCATCAGGTAAACTATAATCAGTATAATAACCAGGGTCACACTTACAAAACTCATGGAAACTACCCGCAAATTATCCTTTATGTATTCTGCCAGAGTAACCCTTCCCGGTGCGTTTTCATATACAGAAAACAGGCCTGAAAGTCTGGAAGCAGGCAGAGTCTGGATGGTTTTATTCAGGATATTCATTAATGTTATATTTTCCCTGGTGACTGCAAAGCAAGAATCGCCGGGTTTCGTAAGAAAAACGCTGTACATTTTGCTGTTTGCCAGCGTCTTTAATGACTGTCCTGCCTTCACAACAAAGCAGTCTGCCTCACCACTGCGAACTGCTTTCTCAACCTCAGCAGATGAATCATATTCCTTTATTTTCCAGAAAGGATAATTAAAAGAAATATACCACTTTCCCAGCAGGTTATTTCTGCTCACCGCCACTGTGTTTTTCCTGTTTTCATCAAACTTTTCAACACCGGTGAGCACTGCAACATTGACTTCAAAAACAGTATTTGACAATATAATGCCGTTCTGCTCAGCTTCATATGGATTCTGGTTCATATGAAAAATCATATCAATCCTGTTATCCTTTAATGCCTGCAGTTCTTCCTCCTGGGAATCAAAGCCTGTCGTCTGAAATTCTATGCTTTTTTCTCCCATACAATCGGAAGCCAGACTGATATAATCGTTAATAATTCCTACCGGTTTCTCTGACTCTGCATCCACCCGGCTGATACCTACATCACTTTTCAAATATCCAACCCTGACCGCCCCATGCTCCTCCAGCCAGTTCTGTTCCTCATCCGTAAGAGTTTCAATGGAATTTGCGGAGAGATACCTCTTATAAAGATCTTCTGTATAAAAAGGATTCTCCTTTTCTATCCTCTGCATTGCCTGATCCAGCTTCTTTTTCAGATCCGGACGTTTTTTGCTAACTGCAAAATAATTATAGGAACTGCCGATCAGAAGCACAGGAGAAATGTTGTCTCTTTCCCACTGTGGAGACTCATTTAAAACAAATCCGTCAATTTTCTGATTTTGTAGTTTCTGACGGGCATCATCTGTACTGGTAATATCAACCTGCTGCGTGTTTACTCCATGGCTTTTCTCCCACTCACAGAACCGACTGGCAGAAAGTGTATCCGGCACCACCCCGATCCTCTTCCCATTCAATGTAGTCAGATCTGAAGCCGAGATATCTGTATCAGAAGGATTTATATAAAGGTAATACTTATCCTCGCCCATGGGCAGTTCTGAAAAGAGCATGGAAGCAGAACGTTCCTCTGCATAGGACATATCTCCCATCAGATCGATTTCTCCATTTTTCAGCATACTCATCAGTTCTGCCCAGTTTCCCTCCACATATTCATATTTCCATCCTGTATGCGCAGCCACTGCCTGCTGATATTCGTAACTGTAGCCTCTTTTCTCACCGTTTGGTTCTGTGGTATTATAGGTCCCTTCATACCAGCCTACTCTGACTGTCCGGTTTTTTTCTTCCTCTGCTGATACAGGAAAGGGAAACACAGTAATATATAAAACAAGGCATAATAAAATACAGATATATCTCTGTACATTTATCTTAAATTTTTTCATATAATTCTCTCCAAATTAAGTACTGCTTTTTCAGCGCACTGTGGACATTAATTACAGCCAGTTTTCCAGAACATCATTCAGCTTATTCATATCAAGTGGTTTTGCGATATGTTCATTCATTCCTGTATTTTTGGCCAGCTGTACATCTTCTGCAAAAGCATTGGCAGTCATGGCAACAATCGGGATCGTCTCAGCATCTGGATGTTTCAGTGACCGGATTGCACTTCCATCCATTCTGTCCACGAAAGGGAATATATATTCTTAATGAATCAACCAGTTATAGTTTTTTCATTTTATCCGTGATACTCTCCATTATACTGGATCAATGTAATATCTTCTACATTTGTGATCTTCCGGATCTTCTCTGTGAAATCAAGATCATTCTGCCGACAGAATACCTCAACTGCCATCTCTGTTTTCTCCCCACGCATCGTCTTTGACTTTATGAAGTATTTCATTCTGCCAAAGCTGCGGATGATCTCATCACCGGCTTCATCTCCCTGATAATGGATCACGGCGATATAGATTCTGCCTTTCTGCTGCTTATGATAAAACAGATAAATCATAATGATCATAACCGCTGCTGCAATCAGTGCCAACGGATACATTCCCGCTCCAGTCGTGATACCTGTCGTGATCGCCCAGAAAAGATAGAGCAGATCCATCGGATCCTTCACCGCCGTACGGAAACGTACGATAGACAATGCACCGACCATACCAAGGGAAATCACGATATTCGTACTGATTGCCAGAGTAACCATGCAAGTGAGAAGTGTCATGCCGACCAACGTAACTGCAAAGCTCCGAGAGAAGATCACCCCTACATAAAACTTGCTATAAACCATATAGATCACTGCTCCGAGAAGCAACGCCACGATCAGCGAAATTGCCATCTTCGGTGCATTAAAGCTGTCAAATACGCCGGATTCCAGCACCGACTTCTTAATCATATCTTGTATACTCATAATAGTTTTCTCTCCTGTGTTTCATTCCAATATTCAAATCCATGCAAATACTGCGATTTTTCATAACAAAGTACATATTTTGATACTGCTGTGAATTCCTGTGCATTTGGTGGAAGCAAGTCACGCACGATCTGTGGAAGCATCTCTGTGAATTTCACTTCCATAACCAGTTTCCCCGGTTCAAGCACCGGAAGTGTCGGAAGGGACGGATCAAAGATGTCATAACTTCCGACCGCAGCCCTCACATCACTGTCAAATGTAATCCTGACTGTCCCCTCATCCATGATCCACGGTACACGGTCATAGTCAACGATCGTGCGTGGACGCATGAGATTGCTGACACATTCCACATAAAATTCTCTGCACAATGAATACGGACTGCTTAACAAAAATTTATAATCTCCATCAAGGATCTTATAGAATTCTTCCTTTGTCAGCGGAGCACTTTCTTTATAAATATAACTTCCGAATTTCTTCTTCCGCTCCAGCTTGATCGAACGGTCACTACAATCATAAATACGGATCCTGTATTTTTTTCGCATCAGGACACCAGATTCCTTTTCCGCATAAGCGCTGTTGAAATAATCTTCAAAATAGAGGCTGCGGATCATATAACCATTTCCCTTTGCATTTGGATCCTTTTTCAGCAAATGCTTCATCCTCAGCTCCAGCAATTCTTTCTCACTGGTACTGATCAGATATTTCCATTCATTACGGAAGCGTTCTTTTGATAAATCATTCCTCATAAATATCTTCCTCAACATTTTGGCCGCCTGTAATGTAGAAACATTTCATACCATAATTCTTTCCAGCGTCTGTTACATAATAATCAAAAGCATCCTGCGTCTGTCCAGATGTATTTGTCGCACGGATACGCACAAAATACTGACCATCTGCCGGAACTGTAGTCTCCGCTTCCGGAATTTGAATATTATCCTTACGAAATACAATCTCATTAAACTTATAATCTTTTGCCAGTTCAACTGTGTAAGTGATCGTCTCTGCATCAAAGTCATACGATGCGTCCCAGTTGAACTTCAAAATATTTCCCTTGATCACCGGTTTTCCGATATAAAACGGCAGTGGCTTTTCCAGGCTCTCCTTATAAAGTTCATAATTTTGTTCTACCTCTGAAGGGATTGCCGATGCAATTGTTTCATACTTCGCTTCAGTCAACGGTGCATACATCTGGTCCGGCATCTGATTTAAATACTTCTGAGTAACTGTACGATATTCCTCTATCATACTACTGATCCGATCCACACTGAGATAGGATCTCAGCTCCTGGATCGCCGCGTCAAGTTCCTCACGGAAATCCTCGGACTGCAGACATCTTTGAAAAAGAACATTTCCCCAGTAATTGCTGACTCCACATTCCCAACTTCCCTGATCGAAACGATTCTGAATGTTGTATTCGGTTCTCATGAAAGAGCCGTCATTATCCCACGCGATCAGATACCATGTGTCCGAATTCTGTGGACTATATAAATATGTATTACGATTCTGTGTATCTACATTTCCGGTCAGTATCTGATACGCCATCCAGTACGTCAGATTTTCTCTGTCAAAATATTGATCCAGGATATCACCAATCGATTTTGAATTATCATTCAGATCCGTAAGCATATCGATCAATTTTGTATGGTCAGAATCTCCTTTGATCTCCAGAAGCTCTTCAAAGGCTTTCTGGTCATAGGTCGGATCGTCTTCTTTTTTTATTACATCTTCATAACGGAAAAACTCAAACGAATTGATTTTATATAACTGTCCTTTCGAGTCCATTCCGTGATTCTCCATTCCTGTCTTGTTCAGCTGTTCTACCTGTGTGTACAATCCATAATCCTGAAACTCTGCGCTGTTTCCTTCGGTAAGATCTCTTACATATAAATGTACGAACTGAGTTCTAAGTGACATCAGCTGCGGTATCCCTTTCAGAAGATCGTAGGACAGCTTATTACGGAAACGCATTCCATCTGTCTGATGTTTATTCAGATTGATCGTGCGCTGTCCACGCCAGGTTCCCTTATTCTTCTTCAGCTCAATCTTATAGTTTTTCTGCGAATTACGGCTCGATGTCTGTCCTCTGATCTGCACGGTAGCATTCGGCACATTTTCACCATATCCAACCTCTCCGCTCTGCGGACCTGACTCATCACCAACCTGAAGAAGCGCCACTGTCTGGTAACGTTCTACTCCCATCTTGTCATAATCATAGGCCGAATAACTGTTGATCTCCTTCCAGGTATGAGCCGTTCCCTCTGAAGAATTTCCACGGGAAACGGTGAGATACATCGTCACAACACTTGTCTCGTCATCATTTTCATAGAGACTATCCTTATCCCTGAGGTGAACGTCGTTGATATCCTGTGTCTCTGCCTTTTTTATCTCTTCCTGTTGTTCTGTCTGTTTCTTTGAAGTATCCCCTGTTTTCTCCGGGGTGGTACATCCCGTCAGGCAACAGGACATTCCTAATAAAAGGGCACATCCCAACGCAAGTAATTTATATTTTTTCAAGCTTATCTCCCCTCTCTATTTTCTCTTCCAAAAAGCATCCAAGCCGTGTGAAGAAACCTGTTTTATCCTCTGCCACAATCGGCTGTACACTCAAAATATAATACGGAAGTTTTTTTATAAAATATCCAAGACGCAGTGTACAGATCAAAAAGAACACTGCACTTCCCAGTAAAAATCCAAACCCATAATACACCTGTGGGAAGAATAAAGACACACAGGTAAATGTCGTCGTACATGCGGCGAACATTCCTGTTGCAAATAATGCTCCCTTGTAATCTGTAAAATAAAGTAAGATCAACATCATTGTGTTAGCAATTGCATAGAGTCCATAGCCGACACAAAGTGTCCTAAAATATCCTTCCATAAGATCATTAAATCCAAGCGGAAGATATGTCAGAAGCAGCTGTCCGATCGAAATCGCCAGTGCCGTTGTAAGTAGCTGCTTTAACGCCGTATATTTCAGCTCCATGTTTAAAACCTTTCTCATCTCATTTCCCGCCTGCAGGATATCCTTGATTTCTCCCTTGTCATTAAACAAACTATAATAATTCCGATATTTCGGATAGAAATTCACTTCCACAGATACAACGAAATTAACGGTTGTAATAAGAATCGTCAAATAGGCGATCATCGCAGGTACATCATGATACGGTGCACCATAAAATAATCCCTGAACATGTACACGGATCGGTCCGCACCACATGATAACAAGATGTGCAAATAGTCCGATGTTCGTGAACAAGCCTGTAAACGCAAGCGGAAGGAACTGATCCACCCAGCGTAAAAAGAAAAATGCACTGATCTCTCTCTGCGGAAAATAACGGTACAACAGCGTCACATCCCAAAGCAGCATGATTCCATAACCGATCGTAACTGCGATCATCAACGCCTCTACATGTGGAATCCCAATCAGGATCAATAGGAATCCGACCAACAATGATACCGCTACCGCTGTGATAAATGAAATAAGAATCCCTTTGTAATCCTTGATCGCTGTCAGATAACTCATCGCATTCCAGGTGACGATCAATTCTCCGAAAAACTCCAGGCACAAAAACTGATCGATCAGATTGATTCCTGAAAACAGAAGAAAAATCCCATACATGATTCCGCCGACTACAAGCAGGAGCGCTGTTGAACCCCAGAAAGAAGAAAGCACCGCCTCGTGGCGTTCTTCATACAGCATATCCGCAATATATCTCGTCACGACCATAGAGAAGAAACTAGTCACGGTCAGCGAAGCGAGAAGTGTGTAAGTAATCATACAGTTCAGAAGTTCCCGGTTATGTCTCGTCGCACCGGTATGATCGCAGATAAAAGCGATTCCTACCAACAGCACGATACCAAGCAGCATCGGACCTGTACAGATCACTCCTGCATACCCATACGCTTTTGCCGTCGCTGCAAGTCCGCGCTTCTGGAATAATTTTTTTAACTCAAATCCGATTCCGGCCATCTGCCTCTTCCACCTCCTGATACATCTTCCGGTACTTTTCAATCATTTCTTCTTTTCGATAATATGCTTTCACTCGTTTCTGTGCATTCTCCCCCATGCGGAGTCTCCGAGCTCTGGAAGCGCACATCCGATCCATTGCCTGCGCGAGCCCCTCTCGATACATCGGTGGAACACAATATCCTGCTTTTCCGTATCGATCCTCCTCGTTACCATTCAGAAGTTCCCTGCAGCATCCTACATCTGTAGTCACACAAGGCCGCCTTGCAGCAAATGATTCTAAAACAGACAGCGGCTGTCCTTCCGATATACTCGTCAAAATTGTAAAGTCCAGCTTCTCCATATAAGAGATGATATCCACTCGTCCTGTAAAGATCACATTTTCCAGATGAAGCTGATCGACCAGCGCATAGCACTCCTGCGCATACTCCTCATCATCGACGCCTCCCATAATGTGGAGACGCACATGCTCTCTTGTCGTGCAAAGCTCATAAAACGCATAGATCATCGTCTTGATATCCTTGATCGGTGCCAGACGCACGATCGCACCGATGTCAACCCATCCGTCTTCCTCTTTCAATGGAATAGGGGAAAGCCTTTCATAGTTGATTCCGTTCTCAACGACACGACATTTCTCCTTGTCACATCCCATCTGGATCTGTGCATGCATGGCATTGGTAAATAATGCTGAGACTAGAAACGCTCTCGTATAAATAATATCCGACAGCATATAGAAGAAAGAAATCCACTGCTTTTTAAATGCCGGCTGTACCCATTTTGCACGAATGATCTCTTCTTCACGCTCTCTTGTGTATATTCCATGCTCTGTCAGCAGCACTTTCTTCTTATAAACATGCCCGCCCAGGCATGCAAGAAGTCCGCCATATCCTGTACAGATTGCATGATAGACATCTGCCTTGGGCACTTCACTTCCCATTAGATAAAGGACCGGAAGCAGCATAGAACGCATTGTGTGAAATGCATCCGCAAACGGAGTATATGGATAATCTTTTATACAGCACTCCGTCAATATATTCAGGAATTCCTCACTTCTTAAAAAAGACATAGGATTCAGCTTCTGGTCATGATAGAGCCGAAACAAGATTTCCCAATTCGGGCGTCTACACAGCATCAGCTCTTTCAGGCTGTTCGTCTCTTCCTCTGTAAAGGCATGAAGCATTTTTCCAGAATCCTTTAGTCGCAAAGCGTCATCCAGAAAGACCTCGTGAACTTCTACAACATTTTTCGGAAGCTCGTAGACAAATTTCCCTTTATCCTTCGCATTTGCCCCAATCACCCACAGAACAAACTCATGCTCTTTCATTTCATTGATATACTGGTGCATCCAGGTGGATACACCTCCAAATATGTAGGGATAACACCCCTCCAATATGAGACAGATTCTCACAATTAACTCCTTATCTGTCGCGTGTTACCGCTTTGTATTTCAATCTTCTAATTTCTCAATAGTTACTGTTGGTTCCTTTGCCTGAAGCAGATAGAGATTTCCTGTCAGATGTGTAAGTTTTCCTCCCGAAACTTCACCCGGTGTTCCTTCATTGATCCTCACCATAAAATATGCTTCATCATAGAAGTTTTTAAGCTTCAATTCTATAGACCGCTCTGTCACTGTCTTTGTGAATGTAACCGCTCCATAACGCTGGATCGCACCGGATAGTTCTGAACCGGTGAGTTGTCTCAAGGACGGTGCCGAATCCACCAGCCAGTCCATATAATCAGCGAGGTTGCCCTTCATCTTTTCCCAGCCAAGCGCCGCACCGCGGTCTTCGTCCAGAAGATCATCCGGATGAATAAAATGACTGTTCACAAAATGCATATTTAATTCCGACAGTGCCGCCATCTTCATATAATTATCGATAATTGCACCGGAGATGATACGCGGCTGTTCTACAATCCCATCCTTTGCAACTTCAAATTCCTGCACATACGCAAACTCACCGGTGAAATAATTACTGGCGATCGTCCGGATCTCCGGGAAATCTTTCGCGAGCATCTCCCTTCCTTCTGCTGACAATACATTGGACGGCGGTACATAGACTGACATTGATACACCGGGAAATGTATCCTCTCCAAAATGGATCAATTCTTTTACAGCCTTTTTCATGGCCGCCTCATTTTTCCATGTATCATACGGAAGCGCGTCACCATAATCTACATTTGAAAGACTCAACGGCTGATGATTGTATCCATGATACCCGAGTTCTCCACCTTGATGAAGCAGCATATTTCCAAAATACTGAAAACGTCTGGTATCCTTCTGTTTCTTAATCGTTCCATCCGTCGCATCCTCATAATTTTCAATAATCACACCGGTATAGCGAACGTTGTGATCAGATGCAAGCTCCTGCATATCCGGCCACCACACATCCATATAGAAATCACTAATGCTCATTCCATAGTCCCGCTTCACATAAGTACCATCTCCCTCCGGAACCGGTGACGGAAAGTCATCCAGATAAAATGCTGATCCATTGATCACCGGATAAACCCCCACATCAGTAAGGAGACTGTAGGAAGCCGCATAGAATCCACGCACCGCTTTCTCATACAGTCCAAAGTTGTCTACTACAAACTTCCCTTTTCCATATTGGTTCTCCCAAATGACAGGCTGACCGTTTTTTCCATTGACACGCGCATAAACCTTCGCATTCTCACTCAGCTGCACTGCCCAGGCAGAGTCATACGGATCCGTGATTGCATAAGCCTGTCCGCCGCCAAGCATAAATTCCGGTTCAAAATAAATACTGTCTACACGTATATTGTCATATCCGGAAGAAACGATTCCAAGCTTCTGCTCAATCACTGATGAATACGCTGTTTTCTGAAGTGTCAGGGCAAAAAGTACATTCCCACCCTCTGACACCCAATCACACAGTTCCATAAGATTCTCTTTCAACGGACTTACATCGCTCAGTAATACAACAACCGTTTCATAAGCATGATAATCTGGAATAGAGGATGCACTCTGCAGGTCTACCACATCTGTTCCAACCTTCATATCTTTAAAAATTTGTTGAAACTGCTCCCATGCAGCCACACTCGCCTCATCTTCACTGTTACGAAGTACCAGACAGGTCTTCGGCAGTGATTTCGCAGCCATCTGTTCCGTAACCACTTCTTCCCGACTGAGATATGCGACTTTTCTGTTTTTTTCAGTATATTGAATTCCACTTCGTTCAGCAAAAAGGAAGACCGCGATCATCAGAAATACACCCAGGATCACCAGCATACTTTTAAACGGAAATGTTTTCAATGATTTTAATCCAGCCAAAAAGCCAATACCTCCTTACTCTTAGACGACAGATAGATCTGCTCCTCTTTCATCTGTCTTAAACACTGCTGCAACTCCGCTCCCTTTTTTCGTTCTGCCAGATACCGGATCTTCAAAATCCAGAACTCCTCTTTCCGATGCCATTTCTGATCCATCAGCCCTAGAATCTCTTCCGCCTGAACATAATCTCCTGTTTTCATCAGATTTTGGAACAGACGCACACATGTGGAAAGCGTCGTTTTCACCTTCAGCTTTTGTCTTAAAAGACGGATATAACGTTCCCTCTGTTCTCTCTCCATCTGGGCTTCCAGAATCCCCTGATTCAGATACTCTTCCATAAAATCACAGTACTGCTCCAGGATCTCCGGATCGTCCGGTGATGCCTCATACAGCTTCTCCATCTTCTGCAAACGAAAATCATATTCCTTGGAAAGTTCAACCATGGCTGTGATCGCATAATGGACAACCTCTACATCTTCATTCATGCGGGCCTGTTTCAGAAGATCCATATATTCTTCCGGATCATCATTTAACACATCCATGATCAGTTCACGGCGCACTCCCGGTTCGTTAATCAAAAGTGCTTCCTCTAACGGAACGATCTTTTTGTCCGTATCCGAAACTGCCTGAAAAATATTTTTATAAATCTCTTCATTTACACGAAGCTTTTCCACTCCCGGTTCTATCCTATTGTTTCTTCTGGTCAGCATTTGCAAATGCAAAAGCAGCACGCACACTGTTCCCCAGAAAGGAACGAAGATCACAAGTGCCATCAGATATTTTTTCACCTTCAGCAGATGTGTCTTTATCCCCAGCCAGACCAGCACACAGCAGACAATATGTAACAGGATCAGGAATACTCCAAGCACTGTCTGAATCATAATTTTTCTCCTGTATTTGCATTCTCCATGGTATCGATCTCATGACAGACGAAGCCGTTATTTTCCAGTCTTGCAAGAATGATCGGCAAGGAACTTCTGTCCGTCTGTGAAAGAATGAGGAAGAGCTCTCCTTTTTCAGAAATCCCCCTGACATCATTTTCACGGACCGAAGCCTGTAGCGCTGTGTCTGCCTCTTCCAGTGTCATCTTCGGATACTCCAGCTTCAAAAGCACATAGGATGCCCGATTCTCCTCCCTCATAGAATGGAAGGAATACAGCCGTTCTTCAAAATACTCCTGCTTCAATATACGTGTACCCTGCACGTACTGCCTGTTCTTGATTGCCTCCTGATATTCCAGTGCGCGCAAAAGTGCTGTTTCTACCAGACCGCAGAGAATCTGGAACAGATTCAGATAATAGAGGGAAAGCTGTTCATTTCCCACTTCCTGAATGAAAATCAGCATCACGAGCTCTCCATCCTTGTGAATCCCGTTCATATACATCGGATAGCCGTCCAGGAAATTCCGGTTTACCCACACCTTTCCGGACACAATCGTCTCTTTCGCTTCCAGATAATCATCCAGACAAATGGATTTTTTCAACACATCTGTCATTCCCTGGGATGCGATCTCAAGACGTCCATATCTCTGATTCTTTCCAACTGAATAAATCGCAAATGTATGATTCTCAAGAACTGATTCCATCACATGCAGAGTTTCAATAAAAAGCTCCTGCGGAAGAATGATATCCAGTTTTTTCGTAATATCAAAAATCTTACCAAAGCTGTCACGGCTTCCCAGAATCTGCTTCTTGTACTGCCGTTTATCAGAAAGCGTCTCCTGATACATTTCTCTCATAAACAGAAATTTATCCAGGATCAGTTTATTCTCCTCTTTCATGAATTGAATATTATCTCTGTTTTTCAGTCGGATGTAACCACAGATCGCGCCGACTGCAAAATAGAAGATAAACGGAATCCAGTTCGAAGGTTCGTAGAAAAGTGTCGTCCAGCCGATCCCGGTTTTCGTATATGCTGCCAGCAATGAAAGTGTTTCCAGCCCCGCTGCCGCAAGCCCGTAATTAATGCCGTACAGACTGCTGAACAGCACGATGTAAACAAGCCTCAGATCGATCATCTGAAACTGCACCTGATTTCCCGCCACCCGGTTCAGTGCTTCAAAAACAAAAAATGTGAGCAGCAATTCCGCGATTTTCACGATTTTATCATGTACTTTCAAAAAAGTTTTTACTACATCGATCTTCCGTGTCTTATGGTTCGTTTTCTCACAATAATCCTCATAAATTTCTGTGAGTTCCTCCAAAAGAGAAATCTTCGGAAACCAACCGTATTCATTTCTCAGAACGTGGTCATCAGATATCCCATCCCGGATCAGCACCTCTGACAAATAGGTAATGTTTGCAGCCGGAAACATCTGTGCCAGTCTCTCCCCGAACTGTTGAAAAGTAAAATGAAATACCTGCGGAACCTGAAGACAGGCGCTCCCCTCTCCCCAGTTATCAAAAATCTTGTATAATAAATCCCCAAGATCACTCAAAGCAAGAAAATGCATCTCCTGTGCCGGTGCTTCTTCAAATGTAATCTGCTTCTTATTGATCACAGTTGAGAACAGCTTGAAAAAATAATCCTCCTCATAAGTACCGGAATAAAGATACGGCACACGCAGAATCTTGACAGCGATCTGATGCAGTTCACCGTATTGCCTGCAGAACTCTTCTGCCGAGCGGACCATCAGCGTCTTTCCTGTTGTATCTTCATATAAACTATCCGGTCCTGTAATATACAGAAGCCTGGAATTCAGATTCCCCTTATAGTAATGTAATAGTTTGCGTAAAGTCTCAATCTCACCCTCCATCGTCCCATGAAATGTAAGATAATTAGAAAAATAAATCACTCCCTCAAATTCATACGTCTTGAAAATGTCTTTGAATTCTTCCTCCGTCTTCGGCATCGGGTATACCGATAAGCTCTTATTGCGATTTGACTTTTGTTCAGTCTCTCCAAGAAGAAGGATCTGACACTCAGGGAAAGCCTCCTCGATAAATTCTGTTGTAATATATCCGATATTTCCGGTCACCAGTAATTTCATACGTCACCTCGTAATCATATATTGCGCATTTCTATCATTTCCAAACTATCATTTATGCAGAAGGTGTATTTTCTTTTATCCTCTTTTTGTCTTTATACATCTTCTCGGCAGCACAATGGATCAGCTCCGGCAGATTCTTTTCCTCTGCATCTTTGTCCCACGCTTGATACTTAACGCTCCCATTTATCTATATTCTCCTCTAATTGTGTCTAAAAATATACTCTCCAATATAATATACTACCATATCAACTAATTGAAGTCCATAATTTCATTCCAATAATTCCCATAACAAGAAAGGGACCAAGAGCAAAACTGTCCTTTCGTCCCATCTTTCCTGCTGCCAGCATCATGCTTACATATATACCGCTCAATATGATTCCCAGCATTCCTGCATATGTGATAATTTTCACGCCGTTCAGGAAACCGGATACCGCCATCAGCTTTATATCGCCGCCTCCAAATCCGCCTTTTAACAGAACTGTCAACACCAGCATTGGTACTGCAATGACCACAGCGCCCAGACACCGTTCCTGGACAGACACTCCCACACGGAATAACATTTCCATACAGGCAAGTGTCAGGATTCCTATATGTGTCCACGGCTCAATGATCTGATATTTCCAGTCCGCATAAGCAATACGGCATAAAATCATCAGGTAAACAACCGTAATTCCATACTCTGTAATTTTCAAACATTCCTTTCCGTTTTCTCACTGTTTATCTCATTTAGTAACATTTCTTACATGGTTCAAGTCCCTGCGCTTCCGCTTCTTCCCGGGTTTCTTCTTTTGCCGTATTCGGATTCATATTGCCACAGTGATTCGTCTTGTGGTATTTGTTTCCTGTCGCAGACACCCATACATGCTCTCCTGTTGCTGTCTTTGATGCCTCCTGCTGTACTTCCGACGTACTCTGCGTTCCCTGATCCGAATCGTCTCCCGGTGTATAGTCATTACACGGTTCCGCACTCCAGTTCAGATTCGTGCCGTCGCTGGTCACAACGATCGTTCCTTGCTTATCCGTCCTGTATACCTGGATGTCCATACTCTGGAGCTTATCCATGGTATCTTTGTCCGGATGTCCATATTTATTATTCGTTCCGCAACTGATCACCGCATATTCCGGCACTGTCTTCTGAAGAAAATCCCATGAGGTCGCTGTTGCAGATCCGTGATGCCCCGGGACAAGCACATCACAACTTAAGTCGATACCGGAATTACACATTGCTGCTTCGCTTTCGTGCTCCGCATCTCCGGTAAATACAAAGCTGTTTTCACCATTCATCAACTTGATTGCTACTGAATTATTGTTGCTTCCCTTCGCCTCTATCGTCTTCGGTGCAAGGATCTCGAATGAGCCTCTTCCAAATTTATACGTCTTTCCAACCGCCGGATGTTGCATCTTAAGTCCATCGGATTTGACTGCTTTCACAAATGACTGATACAGCTTGCTCGTATGCACATAGTTGCTGGATATGACATTTTTCACATCAAATGCATTCAGGCATCCAATCAGTCCTGCCATATGATCTGCATCGTAATGGCTGCTGATCAGGTAATCAATTTTCGATACGCCATGTTCTTTCAGATAGGATACTACGAATCTTGAAGTCTTCCTGTCCCCACCGTCATAAATCATCGTCTTTCCTTCCGACTGGGCCAGAATAGACAGTCCCTGTCCTACGTCGAGGAAATGTACCTTCATCTCACCGGATTGTGTGACCGCATTCTTTTCTGCCGCCTGCACCGGCATCCGGATTCCGACACCTGCCATTGCAAGCACCATAAGCAGCTGTATCAACGCTGCTGCCAGCCGCTGTCTCCATGTTTGTTTCCATATTTGTTTCATCTGTGTCTTCCCCTTTCACATCCACATATTTATTATACACGAAATCCCTCACTCTGTGTATCCGGACAATTTCTTATCCGAACAGTTACTTTTACATACTCAGGCAAAAAAATAGAACCCTTTTCCAAGGATTCTAAAAAAATAAGCTGGAAATCGGACTTGAACCGACGACCCCTTCATTACGAGTGAAGTGCTCTACCGACTGAGCTATTCCAGCATGTGTCTGTGACAGCCACGTCTATAATTATACCGCATTTTATTATATTTGCAAGTACTTTTTCAGGAAAATGTGTAGTGAATTACACATTTTCCTTCATATGCACTGCCATCTGCGGATACGGAATCTCAATTCCATTTTCATCCAGCAGGATCTTGATCTCTTCGAGCAGTCTCCATCTGGTTTCCCAATATTCCTCATTCTTCACCCATGCACGGATTCCCAGTACAACCGCACTGTCTGCCAGCTCATGAACAAATACATTGATCTGTTCGTTCTTGATGATACATTCATCTTTGATCAGCAGATTTTCGATCACTGATTTTGCCTGTCGGATATCCGCATCATAAGAAATACCCACACGCAGATCAAGCTGCCTTTCATCTTTTGCCGTTGCATTGGTAATACTGTTGTTGGTCAGCATTCCATTCGGGATTACGATTGTCTTGTTATCGATCGTACTGAGCTTGGTATAGAAGATCTGGATCTCTTTTACGGTTCCTTCTTTTCCGTTGCTATCCTCGATAATATAATCTCCGACTACAAACGGTTTTAATAAAAGGATCAAGACTCCGCCTGCAAAGTTCGAAAGACTTCCCTGTAATGCAAGACCGATTGCCACACCGCCGGATGCCAGTACTGCCGCCACGGATGTTGTATCGAATCCAAGGCTGGAGATCAGACTGAAGACAAGCAGGGCATACAGTCCGTATTTCAGCAGGGAATCTACAAACTGCTCCACTCCTTTGTCCGCACCGGAGCGCTCAAAGGAACGTCTGACGATCTTCCTGATCCACCGGATCACCAGCCGTCCGACAAAGAATGCCACCAATGCCGCCAGCACTTTCAATCCGAACGTGATCAGTTCCGGTATGCTGTCCTGTACATATTGTGTCAGCTGATTAACCTGTTTGACCGCTTCCTGGGTCGCATCGGTTACTTCCTGCGTCGTATCTGCAATTGTTGTATCTGTCATATGTTATACTCCTCTTGTTGTCATCTGTTTCAGCGCAAGAAATGCGCTTACATTTCCCCTTTTATCTCCGGTAGTCCTGTGCGAGAACAGGATATCCGGGTTACAGTGTGTGCATACATTGGTTACCGCAATATGATCTTCGCGGATTCCGGCTTCTGTGAATATCCGTTCATTGGCACGCCAGAGATCCAACTGGTATTTCCCGTTTTCTTTTTTATAAAACAGCTCCGGCCAGTACGCTTCGTCAAAGCTTTCCCTGAATTGCTGTATCACATCCCCGCTCACTTCATAGCAGTCCCGGCAGATGGACGGACCGATTGCCGCAATGATATCTTCCGGATCAGAGCCATATGTCTTCTGCATCAGTTCTATGGTAACTTTTCCTATCTTACCGACGGTTCCCCGCCATCCGGAATGTGAAAGACCGATCGCCTTCTTCACCGGATCAACAAAATACAACGGCACACAGTCTGCGTAAAATGTAACCAGACAGATTCCCGGCACATCTGTGATCATTCCATCGGTCTCCTGAAAACGCTTTCCCCTGTCTCCGGCTTTTACTACCGCTACATTGGTCGTATGGGTCTGATTGGTGAATGTCATATCTTCCGGCTGTACACCGATGGCTCCGGCAATCCTTCTCTGATTCTCCCTGACATCTTCCGGATCGTCACCTCTGGTTGTACTGATATTCATCGTTGCCCAGCATCCTTTGCTGACACCGCCAAGTCTGGTCGAGAATCCATGATTCACGATTCCGGTCTCTTCCAGCATCGGATAACTTAAGAACGGGACACCGTTCACTTCTTTTTCATCAAATATATGGTCCTGATTTTTATAATGTAAGCCCAGATTCATGCCATATTCATCCTTTCTGTTCCGGATCTCTTCCTATCCTGTATAATCAAATGCATTCCGGTAAAGTGTCACCTCATGATTCTCGATGCTCACCACATCGAATCTGCATGGTACCTCATCAATTCCGTTGACCGCCATATAGCAAAGTGCACTTTTGGAAATGGTTCTCTGTTTGGCTGGATTTACAGCCTCCGCCGGATGTCCTTTTTTATCTGAAGCGCGGTATTTCACCTCACAGAAGACCAGATATCCCGCTTCTCTTGCTATGATATCAATCTCTCCGGTCTTACACCGGTAATTATACTCCAGGATCTCATATCCTTCCTGCTCCAGATATGCACCGGCAAGCCGTTCATAATGGCTTCCGGTCTCCCGGTTATTCTTCCGTTCTCTTCCTGTATCTCCGGCCATAGTCCTCCCGTTCATTTTAGCAAACATTCTTACAACTTTGCTGTCTGTGATATATTTTTATATATATTTTTTTATAAATGTCATTCTGTGGATCGGTGATGGTCCTAATTCTTTCAGACCTTCAATATGCTTCTTCGTGCCATATCCTTTATTGGCAGCGAAATCATACCCCGGCATCACTGCATCATACTCTACCATCAGGCGGTCCCTGGTCACTTTGGCAATGATGCTTGCCGCTGCAATGGACACACTTTTGGCATCTCCTTTGATGATCGGCACCTGCCGGATATCGACGCCCGGTATCGTCACTGCATCATTCAGAAGCAGATCCGGCTCTACCTTCAGGTTCCCTATCGCCATGCGCATCGCCTCATAAGTCGCCTGCAGGATATTGATCTCATCAATCCTTGCCGGACTTACGATCCCGATTCCTATCGCCACTGCACGCTCCATGATCTCATCGTAAAGTGCCTCCCTCTTCTTCTCCGAAAGCTTTTTCGAATCATTCAGATACAGGATCGGATCATCTTTTGGCAGAATGACTGCTCCCGCTACCACCGGACCGGCAAATGGACCGCGGCCGACTTCATCGATCCCACAGATATAGGTACAGTCGCTGTATTCTTTTTCATAGACGCTCATTGCTTCGGTACGCTCCAGTTCTTTCTGAAGCTTTTCCTGCTGTTTTTTCAGTTTTTCTTCTTCTCGTTTATTCATGTCGGATCACTCCTATATTGTCAAATGGATAGATACGCACCCAGGCTCTGCCGATCAGATCCTTCCGGGTCAGCACTCCTACTCCCGGATCTCTGCTGTCCATACTGTGATTACGGTTATCTCCCATCACAAAGTATTCATCATCTCCCAGCGTAACCGGTTCTGCAGCCGTCTGCGGATCCTTGATCTTCTCCTTCCCATAGATATCACTGGTCAGGCGTTTTCCATCGATATACACATATCCGTCCCGGATCTGCACAGTCTCACCCGGCATTCCGATGATACGTTTGATATAATATGTATCTTCTTCATATTTATACGGAAATACAATGATATCATAGCGTTTCGGATCCCGGAACCGGTAACTGATCTTATCAACGATCAGATTGTCTCCATCCTGTAATGTCGTCTCCATGGAAGAGCCGCTTACCATCGTCCGCTGTCCGACAAAGGTGATGATCAGATAGGTCAGACCGATGATAAGCAGTATATACACAAGCCATCCGCCGAGTTCCCCCAGGATGTCTCTTTCTTCTTCCTCTCTCTTTGAATGTCTGGACATATTCGCGCGTGTCCTTTCTAATATGCATCCGGATATTCCAGAGTCAGTCTTCCCAGGCGTCCGTTACGGAAATCATCCATCAGAAGGACAGACGCTTTCTCTGTATCCATTTCATTTCCGCGTACCAGGCAATGTCTGCTTTCAGCGATCCTTGCGATCATGCCGTATGGATCCGCATCTTCTTCTACGTTATATTTACTCTCCAAAACTCCCGGATAATTCTTGTTCATAAATGTCACAAGCTCTGCTGCCAGTTCTTCCGTCTGCAGGATCTCATCCTTGATCGAACCGATAAATGCAAGCTTAAGACCTACTGCCTGATCTTCGAATCTTGGCCATAAGATTCCCGGTGTATCAAGAAGTTCTACATTCTTGTTCAGTCTGATCCACTGTTTTCCCTTGGTCACACCCGGCTTGTTGCCCGTCTTCGCACAGGCTTTTCCTGCCAGTGCATTGATGAATGTTGACTTTCCGACATTCGGGATTCCTACTACCATGGCTCTGACCGGACGGTTCAGGATACCGCGCTTTCTGTCTCTTTCAATCTTTTCTTTACATGCTTCCTGAATCACGCCGTTGATAGACTTGATCCCCCCGCCTTTTTTAGAGTTCACTTTTACAACGGAAAACCCTTTTTCGCGGAAATATTCCGACCAGGCATCGTTCCATTTATCTTCTGCCAAATCTGACTTGTTCAGAAGGATCAGCCTTGCTTTATTCTTTCCAAGTTCGTCAATGTCCGGGTTCCTGCTGCTAATCGGTACTCTGGCATCAACCAGCTCAATGACCAGATCTATTAGTTTGATATTCTCCTGCATCATGCGTTTTGCTTTCGTCATGTGCCCTGGATACCATTGAAAATGCATATCTTCGTTCTCCTCTTATCTATTATCTCACGAATCCAAAATTCTTCTTCGGTGATACCACAAACCAGGCCTTTCCGTAAATATAAGACCGTTTTACCGCTCCGATATCTGCACTCCGGCTGTCTTCGCTGTTCTTTCTGTTATCACCCATCACAAAATATTCATCCCCGCCAAGCTTAACCTTCTCGGCTGCGATGCCTGCGGTATCAATCTTCGTGGTTGTATAATCTTCTTCCAGTTTCTCTCCATTGATATAAATCCGGTTCTCTACGATCTGTACCGTTTCTCCCGGAAGTCCAACAATCCTCTTCGTATAATAATGCGAACTTTCATTGCCCTTCGGCTTAAAGACAATGATATCTCCACGCTTTGGAGAAGATGCATTATATACAATACGGTTTACCAGCACTTTATCCGCATTCTTAAGTACCGGTCTCATAGAATCTCCCACGGTACTCACCTGTTGTCCCCAGTACCATACTGCGACAAATGCGATCAGGCAGGTGACTGCGATCTTAAACACCCAGCTTATGCCGGATACGATCTTTTCCAGATTCAGGTGAATCTTCTTCTCCTTCGGAAGTTTTCCCAACAGTTTCTTTTTTGCCTGACGTCTGCGGTAACTTGATCTCCGGGATCTTCTTCGTCTTTCAAAATCCAAATTACTTCTGCGTCTCATATAATCCCCTTATCTTCATGACTTGCCACGGGCAGCTCCCTGCGAAATACATGGCAATATCAAAAAAGGACAATTACATTATGTAGTTGTCCTTTTTACATTCATTTTCCTGATTATTTTACTAATTCTTTTACTTTAGCTTTCTTACCAACGCGGTCTCTTAAGTAGTTCAGTTTTGCTCTTCTTACTTTACCTCTTCTTACTACTTCGATCTTCTCAACGTTTGGTGAGTGTACCGGCCAAGTCTTCTCAACACCGATTCCGTTAGAAAACTTTCTAACTGTAAATGTCTCTCTTGCTCCGCCACCCTGTCTCTTCAGGACTGTTCCTTCGAAAATCTGTACTCTTTCACGGTTTCCTTCTTTGATCTTTCCGTAAACTTTAACAGTATCTCCAACGTGGAATTCTGGTGCTACTTCTTTTAACTGAGCAGCTTCAATGTTCTTAATAATATCGTTCATTATGTGTGACCTCCTTGTTTACTTGGATGTTCTTAATACATTTGTACCAGAGGACCATCTATTTTTCTTCACAACACGCTATATTCTATCATACCCGGTGCAAAATTACAAGGATTTTTTCTTGTTTTTTGCACTCTTTTCTGCTTTATATGATCCTACTCTGTAACCGGCTGCCCGTCTCTTTGTATTTCCTTTGCCAGCTTTTTTTCTTTCTCGGTAAGCTCTGCCTTTTCAAGCAGATCCGGCCGGTTCTTCGCAGTGCGGATCACAGACTGTTCGCGTCTCCATTTTTCAATATTGGCATGATGACCGGACATCAATATCTCCGGTACTTTTTTGTCATGCCACACTTCCGGTCTGGAATACTGCGGGTATTCCAGCAGATTATCCTGAAAGCTTTCGAATTCGGCAGATACATCGTTATGGAGGACTCCAGGAACCAGTCTGGATATCGCATCAATCATGATCATCGCCGGAAGTTCTCCCCCGGTCAGGACATAATCCCCTATGGATACATAATCGGTCACGATCTCCTCCAGCACACGTTCGTCAATCCCTTCATAATGTCCGCATAAGAATACAAGATCTTCTTCCTGTGCGAATTCTTCTGCCATAGACTGGTTGAATGTCTTCCCCTGCGGGGACAGATAGATGACTCTTGTGCGTTTCTTTCCACACGCCATGTCCGGCTGTTCTCCGGATCTTTCTTCCCCGGCTTTCCTTTCCCGGATCTGTCTTGCAAGTGCATCATAGCACTGATATACCGGCTCCGCCTGCATCAGCATCCCTGCACCGCCGCCATACGGATAGTCATCCACGCTGTGATGCTTATTGAACGCATAATCCCTGATATTCAAAGCCTCTATAGACAGAAGTCCTTTATTCACCGCACGCCCGATGATACTGGTGTTCAGCCCGTCCATGACCATCTCCGGAAATAATGTCATAATATAAAAATTCATATACTATCCTCTTTCTAGATCAGCCCGTCCATCAGGTGGATCTTCATCTTCTGATTCTCTATATCAACATCCAGGATACATTCGCGGATTGCCGGAACCAGCACTTCTCCATGTTCCTCGGTATCGATCACATAAACATCGTTCGCACCGGTCTCCATGACATCTTTTAATGTTCCGAATGGTTCATCGTCCTCTGTTACAACCTGGATACCGATCATATCGGCGATAAAATATTCATCCTCTTCCAGTGCCACCGCATCTTTTCGTTCTACCAGAAGCGGGCATCTCTTATATCGCTCAATATCATTTATATTATCAATTCCTTTGAATTTCAGGATCACAAACTGTTTAAAGAATTTGACCCCCTGGATCTCCAGAGGTTTTTTCTCTCTCCCGGTGTCTAACAGCACATGCTTTAACGTCTTAAAACGCTCCGGGTCATCTGTAGTCGGAAATACTTTGACTTCCCCGCGCACTCCGTGTGTCGAAGTGATGACGCCTACCTGTAACAATTCTTCCATAGATACTCCTTTTCTTATATGTTGCGGGCATTTCTATACCGCTCTTTTCCTCTTTCATAACAGATACTGTTCACATACTCTGATATAAGATAAGCGGGACAGACCACAAACGGGCCTGTCCCGGGACAAAATGGGAATCCCCATTATTATTCTAGTCCATGATATCTACGATAACTTTCTTATCTTCCTTCGCTGCTGCGGCTTTCACAACTGAGCGGATCGCCTTCGCAATACGGCCCTGTTTTCCGATTACTTTTCCCATATCAGATTCAGCAACCCGTACTTCCAGAACTGTCGTCTTCTTCTCTTCGCGTTCATTTACAACAACGCTTTCTGGATCGTCGACTAATGCTTTCGCAATTACTTCAACTAATTCCTTCATAAATGCACACCTCCAGTGGCATAATTATTTCTCGATGCCTGCTGCCTTTAAAATCTTTGCAACTGCTTCTGTAGGCTGTGCTCCGTTTGCAAGCCATTTCTTAGCTGCTTCTTCGTCAACTTTGATAGCACTTGGATCACAGTTCGGATCGTATGTTCCGATCTCGTCGATGAATCTTCCGTCTCTTGGTGATCTAGAATCTGCTACGATGATTCTATAGAAAGGAGCCTTCTTCTGTCCCATTCTTCTTAATCTCATTTTTACTGCCATGTTAGTTTACCTCCGTAAAATCATAATATTCATAGTTTATTCTTATACCCAGAACCTGCCTTTGGCATCTTCTAATGTATAATCTGGAATCTATATAACGCGGGATCCGCGGTATATCATATTTAAAACGGGAATCCGAATTTTTTCTTCTTTCCCGGCTTGCCAAATTGTTTCATCAGCTTTTTCATCTCGTTAAACTGCTTGATCATGCGGTTCACTTCGCTGATGTCCACCCCTGCACCTTTGGCAATTCTGTGCTTTCTGGATGGAGAAAGAATATCCGGATTAGCTCTTTCCGCCGGTGTCATGGAATGAATGATCGCTTCCATCCTTCCCATCTTCCTCTCAGCTTCCGCTGTCTGCTCGTCGTCCAATCCCTTCATCTTACTGCCCATGCCTCCAAGACCCGGCAGCATGTTCATGATATTTCCAAGACCACCCATATTCTTCATCTGCTTAATGCTTTCCAGATAATCGTCAAAATCAAACTGGTTCTTCTTAAGCTTCTGGGTCATCTCTCTGGCTTTCTCTTCATCGATCTCGGCCTCTGCCTTCTCGATAAGTGACAGGACATCTCCCATTCCGAGGATTCTTGACGCCATACGGTCCGGATAGAACTGTTCCAGATCCGAAAGTTTTTCTCCCATACCTACATACAGGATCGGCTTTCCGGTAACTGCCTTTACGGACAGTGCCGCACCACCTCTTGTGTCACCATCTAATTTGGTAACGATCACACCGTCGATGCCGACCTTTTCATTGAACTCTTTTGCCACATTCACGGCATCCTGTCCGGTCATTGCATCAATAACAAGTATGGTCTGATGTACTTCTACTTCCTCTTTGATCTCTTCAAGCTCTGCCATCATATCTTCATCGATGTGAAGTCGTCCGGCTGTATCGAGGATCACGAGGTCGTTGCCATTCTTCTGCGCATGTTCGATCGCTGCCCTGGCGATATTCGCCGGCTTGTGGTTCTCTCCCATGGAGAAGACTTCCACACCCTGCTTCTCACCATTGACCTGTAACTGTTTGATCGCAGCCGGTCTGTAGACGTCACATGCAACCAGCAGTGGTTTCTTGCCCTTTAACTTGAACTTTCCGGCAAGCTTTGCTGTCGTGGTCGTCTTACCTGCTCCCTGAAGACCTGCCATCATGATGACCGTGATGGCCTTTCCAGGCTGAAGCTGAATCTCTGTAGTCTCCGAACCCATCAGGTTGATCAGTTCCTCATTTACAATCTTGATCACCATCTGTCCCGGATTCAGACCATTCATTACATCCTGACCGATCGCACGCTCCTGCACGCTCTTGATGAAATCTTTTACCACTTTAAAGTTAACATCCGCTGCGAGTAATGCGCGCTTGATCTCTTTTAAAGCTTCTTTGACATCATCTTCTGTCAGACGTCCTTTGCTTCGCAGGTTCTTAAATACGTTTTGAAGTTTCTCTGTCAAGCTGTCAAATGCCATGCTATAACTCCTCTATAATTTCATCGGATATCTTCCGGATGTCTGCAACAAGTTCTTCTGCATTCTCCTTCTCATATCCATCCAGCAATTCATCAATCTGCTTTACTTTTTCTCTGACCGACACGAATTTCTCTACCAGATGAAGTTTCTCTTCGTAGCCTTTCAGTGTTTGGGAACATCTCTTTACCAGATCATGTACACCCTGTCTGCTGATTCCTTCCTCTCTTGCGATCTCGCCGAGTGATAAATCTTCCAGGACAAACTGCTCATACACTTCTTTCTGATGATCCGTAAGAAGTTCTCCATAAAAATCATATAATAATGCCTGTTCTAATATTTCATTCATGTCTTTCACCTCCGATATCATATAACACTTCCGGATGGGTGTCAAGTATTTTTTCTTTACACCTTTGTTTTTTCAAAATAAAATTGATTTCCCACCGGCTTTGTCGTAATATATCTGATGGGAGATATTGCCGGATGCAGTATCTTCCGATCATGTCCATATATTATAAGGGGAGAATATAATGGCAAAAAAGAATTATTACAAGATGCTTGGTGTGTCAAGAACAGCTTCTCCTGAAGAAATCTCTGCCGCCAAGAACAGACTTGCGAAAAAATATCATCCCGATGCCAACATGAAGAATGGTATCGATACAACCAGAAAAATGCAGCAGATCCTGGAAGCCTACCGCATACTTTCCGATCCGAAGAAACGTGCTTCTTACGACCGCAAAGTATTCGGAAAGCCATCTGCAGGTGCAGACCGGAACTTTGATCTGTTCAATCTTCATAATATGGAAGAAACAGCGCCGGTCACCGGTACACCATTTGTGAATTACTGGCGGGCAGCTGATTCTTTATATGATATCACGCTGGAAAGCGAACAGCTTTTCAAAGAAAAAAATAAGAAACAGGCAGCGGACAGGCTGTCGGATCTTTCCTCTCAGGCACTCCGCTATGCCATAACACTGCGAGAGGCAGAGATTCCCGAAAAGTACTGGCTGCCTCCGATCATGGACTGGCTGCTTTTTACCTGGTATAAGAACCGGAATCTCCCGGTATCTTATCTATTGAAGGTTTACGATGATTATTCAAAAAAAGAACTCAGTGGATTCAAACGTGTGAAGCTTCAGAAAGAACTGCTTCATTTCCAGTATTCTCTGAAACGGCTGGTCAGTTATACTTAATATTCTGCTCACACATCTGCACCGTCTGCATATTATGTACTGTAAACATCATTATTGGAGGATTCAATATGAGCGATTTGAGTACAGCAAACTGTGGATGCGGATGCGAAGGACGCGACAGATTCGGCGGGGACTGTGGATGCGGCGGATGCAGTTGTGGATGCAATAACAGCGGATGCGGCTTCGGCAACAACAGCTGCCTGTGGATCATCCTTCTTCTCTGCTGCTGCGGCGGCTTTGGCAATGGTTGCGGCAATGGCTGCGGATGTGGCAACGGTAACGACAGCTGTCTGTGGATCATCCTTCTTCTCTGCTGCTGCGGCGGCTTTGGCAATGGTTGCGGTAATGGTTGCGGCAACGGCTGTGGATGTGGATGCTAGACAACTTACATTTTCCTGTATAGGACTTAAGAGACGGAGTCATTTTCCCGTCTCTTTTTTCATATATATTTATAACGCTGATACCGGAAGGAGTCACCATGGCCGGAAAACCTTCTAAACCAATGACACCCTTCGATAAATCTGTCACACCCTCCTATTTATATAAATGGAAGCTGTTTCTTGCCTTCCTGCCTCCTTCCATTCAGCGCTTTCTTGCCGTCTACATCAAATTTACCGAATTCCGGTATACGATGGACTATTTCCGGGGACTTCCTTTCCATGCATTTTCTTTTCAATCGATCAGCGAACTTGCGCCTTATATGGATGAAAATGAACGGGATATGATGAATCAGATGACTTCTGTGATGCAGATGGCGGAAATGATGGCAATGGCGCAGGCCGGTTCCACAACCGGAGATCCCGGTGCTTCCGGTCCTGCAAGCCCTGTTGATCTTATGAAAGCAATGATGTCCGGCGAAGATATGGAAATGTTCCAGAATTACATGAAACTGTTCGACGAGGAACTTTCCGCATCTGGATCACCGGCAAAGAAAGGAGACTCTTCACATGAATGAAAGAACCACTCATACAACGGACTCTTCCGGAAGCAACACCGGCAACAGCTGGATGGATCATCCGGCTATAAATGGAATGGATCCTGTCAAACTGGAGCTGATCCGGCTCGCCGCAAAACAGACCGCCGGCAAAAGCGGAAGATCACTGGCTCCTGTGATGATGGCACTCATCACCAGCGCAAACAAAAAAGGGATCCAGTTCACTCCGCAGGAAATGTCTCTCATCCTCGACATCCTGAAAGAGGGACGCCCCGCCAAAGAGCAGGAGCAGATTGACCAGATGGTGCAGATGGTCCGCACACATATGAAGAATCATACATAACAAAAATAGAAGAAGGGCTTTAAAGTCCTTCTTCTTTACGCATCATACGGAGTTCTCTTCTCTTTTCTCCCTTATCCCACTCTTCTTTTTCTTCTTCTGTCTCAAGTTCCAGTCTCGGTACTCTTACCGGCCTGTCATTCTTGTCCAGTGCCACCATCGTAAAATACGCATGATTGATCGGCGTACGTTCCCCGCTCAATGCCTCTACATAAGTATCTACCTTTACTTCCATAGAGGTATTCCCAACATAAGTCACTTTTCCAATGATCACAACTGTATCTTTGACATATGCACCCCTAAGGAAACTCAGACTGTCTACAGATGCTGTGATCACATTTCTCCTTGTGTGGCGTTTTGCCACCATACCTGCCACTTCATCGATCCACTGCATAAGTGCCCCTCCGAACAAACGGTCAGACGCATTCAGGTGCTGCGGTCTTACCATATGAACCGTCTCTACGATTGAATCCGATACCTTTCTTTTTTCCATTTCCACAAAAAAACACCTCTCTTTTCTTTTTAAACTCTTTTATTATAGCACCGTATTTGTTATACTTAAACTAATTTCAATAAAAGCTGTTTCACAGCGGAATGGAGTTCTCATGAGAAATATAAAATTAACGATCGAATACGATGGAAGCCGTTACCAGGGATGGACAAGACTGGGAAAAGACGAATCCGGCAATACCATATCGAATAAAATCACAGAAGTTTTAAAGAAAATGACAGAAGAAGATGATCTGGAACTTTTCTGCGGATGCCGTACCGAAGTCGGCGTACATGCTTATGCGCAGATTGCCAACTTCCGGACATCCTGTTCTATCAGCACACAGAACATCAAGCACTATCTGAACCGTTATCTTCCGATGGATATTGCGATCATCGAAGTGGAAGAAGTGCCGGAACGTTTCCACGCACAGCTCAATGCTACATCCAAGACTTATGTATACCGCATGACTATTGATGATGTGCCAAGTGTCTTTGACCGTAAATATACCTACCACTGCTACCGTATCCCGGACAAACGCATGATGCAGCAGGCCGCCGAGAAGCTCACCGGACGTCACGATTTCCGCAATTTCTCCAGTGCGAAGAAGACGAAATCTACAGTCCGAGAGATCTTTGATATTGATATCTATGGAGACATTGAGGAAATGCAGATCCTGATCCATGCTGATGATTTTCTTCACAACATGGCCCGCATCATCGTTGGTACACTGATGGATATCGGACTCGGCAACCGCTCTGTGCAGGATATCGATGATATCTTTGCCGGAATCCTGGAAGCCAGTGCACCTTGCGATCCGAAGGGGTTGTATTTGCAGGAGGTTACCTATTAATTTGATTTGGGATTTAATTTATTAACGGGGAAGCGGCCTCTCAGTCCTTGAAGGAAACAATAGATAAGGCTTCTTGTTCAGGTTCCATACCATAAGAAAC
>NZ_WWSA01000012.1:0-75668 GCF_009875615.1 Dorea sp. BIOML-A1 | reverse complement strand
AAGTACAGTAATGTATGGAGCTGACTGATACTAATCGGTCGAGGGCATGACCAAGCAAGGTGATAGGTAGGATGAAAGAAAATATTTCTTGTATGCAGTTTTGAAGGTATATATAAAAGGTAAAAGCAATCAACATATGTTGGTTGCTTTTTAATTGTTATTATACTGAAAATGTGCTAAAATTAACGAGAAATACGGCCGGACTCATGACCGTAAAGATCATATTTATTTTTTGAAGGAGGAATCTAATATTATGATTACCTGGAACAACTTAGATACCCTTGCATCATTCAAAGAACTTGAAAAAGTTGAGCGAGTAAATCTTGTAGAAGCAATGACAGGAGAAAGCGGAGCAGAACGAGTAAAGAATTACAGCGTTCCGATGGCAGAAGGACTTACTTATAACTATGCTGCAAAGCAGGTTGACGATAAAATACTGGCAGCACTTGCAAAATTAGCAGATGAAGCACAGCTGGCAGAGAAATTTGAAGCACTTTACAACGGAGAAGTGATCAACACAGGAGAGAAACGTCTGGTACTTCATCACATGACACGTGGACAGCTTGGAGAAGCTGTAGAGGCTGACGGAGTGGACAAGCGTACATTCTATACAGAACAGCAGGAAAGAATCGCAGACTTTGCCAATAAAGTACATGCCGGAGAGATCACAAACGGAGCCGGTGAGAAATTTACAACGGTTGTACAGATTGGTATCGGTGGAAGCGATCTCGGACCTCGTGCAATGTATCTTGCACTTGAGAACTGGGCTAAGAAGAATGACACATTCAAGATGGAAGCCAAATTCATCAGTAACGTAGACCCTGATGATGCGACAGCTGTACTTAATTCTATCGATGTTGCACATTCTATCTTCGTACTGGTATCAAAATCAGGAACAACACTTGAGACATTAACCAATGAATCATTTGTAAAAGATGCACTGAAGAATGCGGGACTGGATGCTTCTAAGCACATGATCGCTGTTACAAGTGAGACATCTCCGCTGGCTAAGAGTGACGATTATCTTGCAGCATTCTTCATGGATGACTATATCGGAGGACGTTATTCTTCTACATCTGCAGTTGGAGGCGCTGTATTATCTCTGGCATTCGGACCGGAAGTATTTGCACAGTTCCTTGATGGTGCTGCAGCAGAAGATGCACTTTCTAAGAACAAAGATGTATTCAAGAACCCTGCAATGCTGGATGCACTGATTGGTGTATATGAGAGAAATGTATTAGGATATCCAAGTACGGCCGTACTTCCATATTCCCAGGCACTGAGCCGTTTCCCTGCACATTTACAGCAGTTGGATATGGAATCTAACGGTAAATCTGTCAACCGTTTCGGTGAGCCGGTTAACTATCCTACAGGACCGGTCATCTTCGGAGAACCTGGAACAAACGGACAGCACTCATTCTATCAGTTACTGCATCAGGGAACGGATATCGTGCCGTTACAGTTCGTTGGATACAAGAACAGCCAGATGGAAACAGATGTTGTGATCCAGGACAGCACAAGCCAGCAGAAACTTTGTGCAAACGTAGCTGCCCAGATCGTTGCATTTGCATGTGGTAAATCCGATGAGAACCGTAATAAGAATTTCGAAGGCGGACGTCCATCAAGCATCATTATCGGAGAGCAGGTAAATCCGGGATCTCTCGGTGCACTTCTTGCACATTTTGAGAATAAAGTCATGTTCCAGGGATTTGTATGGAATGTGAACAGCTTTGACCAGGAAGGTGTACAGCTTGGTAAAGTACTTGCAAAACGTGTACTTGCACACGAGACAGAGGGTGCACTGAAGGTGTTCAGTGATCTGTTGAATATCTAATAAATTAAAGAAGCAATCACTTGTTAGTGTGATTCAATAGTGGTATGATAGTGCTGTTAGGCAGAAATGTCTGTTTGACAGCACTATTTTTTTGATGAAAGGAAAATAAAGACGTGACCTATAAAGAAGCGAGGGTATATTTGGACGAGATGTCGAAATACGGAAGTGTACTTGGCTTAGATACGATTCGAGGTCTGTTGCGTGAACTTGGGAACCCCCAGGATGATCTGAAGTTCATACATATTGCAGGAACGAATGGAAAAGGATCTGTGCTTGCATACACTTCAATGATATTAAGTAAGGCAGGATACAAAACCGGGCGATATGTTTCACCGACAGTCATTTCTTATCTGGAGAAGATACAGATAGATGGGAAATGGATCTCTGAATCAGAATTTGCAGAGATCATGGAAGAGATAAAAGAAGCAATTGACCGGCTTGTATGTAAAGGAGAACCTGTTCCGACAGTGTTTGAAGTAGAGACGGCGATGGCTTTTTTGTATTTTAAGAAACAAAAATGTGATCTGGTTGTATTGGAAACTGGTCTCGGCGGAGAGACAGATGCGACGAATGTAATTAAGAATACAGTTTGCGCAGTATTTGCAACGATCAGTGTTGATCATCTGGGGGTGATCGGAGATACCCTGGAAGAGATCGCACAGACGAAATCCGGGATCATCAAACCGGGATGTACGGTAGTGTCAGCAAGACAGCAGGAGAATGTCAGACTGATCCTGCGAAAGAAAGCAGAGAGTCTGAACTGTATATACACAGAAGCAGAGCCGGAACAGATGAGTATCGAAAAAGAAGATTATAAAGGACTTACATTTTCATATAAAAAATATGCACATATGCAGAACCACATTGCAGGAGAGTGCCAGAGAGAAAATCTTTCTGTGGCACTAGAAGTAATTGAAAGCCTCAGGAAGCTGGGATATCAGATTGAGGAAGGAGCAGTGAGGGACGGTCTTGATGCAACGAGATGGGCGGGACGTTTTACTTGTCTGTCTGAAGATCCGGTTGTGATCGTAGATGGTGCGCATAATGAAGATGCTGCGAAGAAGCTTAAGACATCCATTGAACGGTATTTTACGGGAGAGGAACTTATCCTGATCATGGGTGTATTTAAAGATAAAGAATATGAGAAGATCGTACAGATTCTGTGTCCGTCAGCAAAGCGGGTGTATACGGTAGATCTGCCGAATAAGGAACGTACACTGCCGGCAGAGAAGCTTGCAGAATGTGTAAGAGACTGTATGACAGAACAGATGAGCGTGTACGCAGAAAAGAGTATTGGAGATGCTGTTGCAAAAGCGTACACTTATGCAACAGAAGACAGTGGGAAACGCGCGGTGATCGCATGTGGTTCATTGTCATATCTAAGTGAAGTAATCCGGTGTATGGAAGGATGCGTACAGAATCCGCAGAGAAAGGAAAGAATATGATAGATCATGAGAAGATAGAACAGGCAGTGCGGCTGCTCCTGGAAGGAATGGGAGAAGATGTGAACCGGGAAGGACTGATTGATACACCGGACCGGATCGCAAGAATGTATGAAGAGATATATGGAGGTATGGATGAGGATGCAGGAAAACATCTTTCTAAGACATTTACCGTTGACAGTCATGAGATGGTAATAGAGAAAGATATTACATTCTATTCGACATGTGAGCATCACCTCCTGCCATTTTATGGGAAAGCACATATTGCTTATATTCCGGATGGGAAAGTTGTAGGATTAAGCAAACTTGCCCGTACCGTGGAGGTATTCGCAAGAAGACTGCAGCTTCAGGAACAGCTTACCGGACAGATTGCTGATGCTTTGATGGAGTATATGCAGCCGAAAGGGGCTATCGTTATGATCGAAGCAGAGCATATGTGTATGACAATGCGTGGGATCAAGAAGCCGGGAAGCCAGACTGTGACAATTGCAAGACGCGGTGTATTTGAGACAGATCTGGTACTGGAAGAGAGATTTTTCCGGATGCTTGGACGATAAAAAGAAAGAGATACAGATGTAGATGAAAAGAGTAACAGAAAGACAAAAAGGGATGCCCCGTCTGAATGCGGTGGTGAATCATGAAGTGTATCAGACATACTATAAGCGTATCTGTGAATGTGAGACGGATAGGGTATTCTGTTGTCATCAGATGAACCATCTTCTGGATGTGGCAAGAATTGCTTACATTAAGAATCTGGAAGAAGGACTTGGATTCGATAAGGAACTGATCTACGTAGCGGCGGTGCTGCATGATATTGGCAAATCTTTTCAGTACAGACAGCAGATTCCGCATGAGATCGCAGGAGAGAGAATAGCAAGGCGGATATTGGATTCTCTTCCGACTGGTTTTACATTTACGGATGAAGAAAAAGCACTGATCTGTCTGGCAGTCAGGGGACACCGCAGACGGCATGAGCATATGAAGCCGATAGAGGAACTGTTCTATGAAAGTGATAAACGTTCCAGAATGTGTCTTTCCTGCATGGCAGAGAAGAAGTGTAACTGGAATGAAGAAGAGAAAAATATGGAGATAATAATATGATCATAGGTGGAAAGAATTTTGATACAGCAAATCATACATACATTATGGGAATCCTGAATGTGACGCCGGATTCCTTTTCCGATGGAGGAAAGTTTAACGGAATGGATGCGGCAATTGCACATGCACACCAGATGGTTGAAGAAGGTGTAGATATCATTGACGTAGGCGGGGAATCTACGCGTCCGGGACATATCCAGATCACGGATGAAGAAGAGATTGCAAGAGTGACGCCAATTATTGAAGTGCTTAAGAAAGAATTTGATGTACCGGTGTCGATCGATACCTACAAAAGCCATGTCGCAGAGGCTGCACTTCAGGCAGGTGCAGATCTTGTCAATGACATCTGGGGATTAAAATATGACAAGAAGATGGCAAGTGTGATCGCAAAGTATCAGGCTGCATGCTGTCTGATGCATAATCGGGAAAAGGCGGAATATCAGGACTTTCTGAAAGATTTCATGGATGATATGAAAGAATGTGTAAGACTTGCAAAAGCAGCAGGCATTGAGGATGACAAGATCATCCTTGACCCCGGTGTCGGATTTGGAAAGACTTATGAGATGAACCTGGAGATTATCGATAAGATGGAGATATTAAATGAACTTGGATATCCGGTATTGCTCGGAACATCACGAAAATCCGTAATCGGACTGACGCTGGATCTTCCGGTGACGCAGCGGGAAGAAGGTACGATGGTTACGACCGTATATGGGGTACAGAAGGGATGTGCATTCGTACGCGTCCATGATGTAGAGAAAAATAAGAGAGCCATTCAGATGACGAAAGCAATCATGCGGGGACACGAAGTATAGAAAGAGTGAGGAATGAGATGAAACCGGACAAGATAAAGATAGAAGATCTGGAAGTATTTGCCAATCATGGTGTGTTTCCGGAGGAAAATGTACTGGGGCAGAAATTTGTGGTGTCTGCGGTTATGTATACGGATACCAGACGGGCAGGACTGACAGATGAGCTGACTGCATCTATCCATTATGGAGAAGCAAGTGCATTTATCACAGAGTATTTGAAAAGTCATACGTTTAAGCTTCTGGAGAAGGTTGCGGAAGGACTGGCAGAGGAGATGCTGGTGCGTATAGCAGGTCTGCAGAAGGTGCAGATTGAGATCAAGAAACCGTGGGCACCGGTCGGACTGCCGCTTAAGACGGTCAGTGTAGAGATTGAGCGTGAATGGCATACGGCATATATTGCGCTCGGATCGAATATGGGGGATAGCAGAAGCATTTTGGAAGCCGCGGTACAGGCGCTGGATGAGATAAAGAATACAAAGGTGGAGAAGGTATCGACATTTATCACGACACCTCCGTACGGAGTGACGGATCAGCCGGATTTCTTAAACGGTTGTCTGAAGCTTTCGACATTATTATATCCGGAAGAGTTATTAAAAGAGCTGAACCGAATTGAAAAAGAGGCAGGAAGAGAACGAATCATACATTGGGGACCGAGAACACTGGATTTGGATATTATATTCTATGACGATCTGGTTGTAGAGACGGATGCTTTATGCATTCCACATGTGGAGATGCATAAGAGAGCGTTTGTACTGGAGCCTTTGCATGAGATTGCACCTTATAAACGTCATCCGGTGTATGGGAAGACGGTCAGAGAGATGCTGGAAGACCTTCGGAAATAGAATGACAGAGCATGAACAGGACAGTAAATTTACAAAAAATAAAAGACAAGATGGGGAAAACAAGATGGATATTCAGGAGTGGATTATATTTGCAATCGAACTGATCGGAACAGTAGCGTTCTCAGCATCGGGGGCAATGGTTGGAATTGAGTGCAGCATGGATATATTCGGAGTGATCGTGCTTGGTGTTTCAACGGCAGTTGGCGGAGGTATGGTTCGTGATGTTATACTTGGGAAGGTGCCATCGGCACTTCTGCATCCGGTATATGTGATCTATGCCGTACTTGCTGCGGTGCTTGTGTTTTGTATTATATATTTCCGCAGGAAATATCTGCAGGATGGTTTTGGTGAGGTCTATGATAAACTTATGTTGGCAATGGATTCTGTAGGACTTGGAATCTTTTCGGCGATGGGAGTGACAAAAGGTATCAGCTGCGGCTATATCGATAATACATTTCTGCTGGTCTTCCTTGGTACAATGACGGGAGTCGGAGGAGGACTCTTGCGTGATACGATGGCAGGAGTTGCGCCGTATATATTTGTGAAACATATTTATGCATGCGCATCCATTGCGGGGGCGTGGATATGTGTGATCATATACAGAAGTTACGGAGAACTTCCGGCGATGGTGGTGTCATCACTGATCGTTATGCTGATACGTTTTCTTGCGGCTCATTACAGATGGAATCTTCCAAGGATCGGAGAGTAAAAATCCGGGAAGGCAAGGAGTATTTTGCAAGATGAGATGAAAAAATATGCAAAATCATGCAAAATCATGCAAAATTATACTTGACATTTGAAATGACAGGTTTATAATAAGGACTTGTAAAAACACATATAGTTCACCGAAATTCGTTGATGAGAACAATGCCGTATCTATCGTTATTTCACAGAGAGCCTGCGGTTGGTGGAAGCAGGTAATAAGCAGATAAGGATATCCTCTCTAAGAAGCGGGTTGAAAGCAATATCAAAGTAAACCTCGCCGGTATCCCCCGTTACAGGGAGCATGTATGATGGTACGTGAATGAGAGCTGTAGAAAGATTCTACAGAATTAGGGTGGTAACGCGGATAGATTTCGTCCCTTTTCAGAGTATATTCTGGAAAGGGATTTTTTTTTGGTGGACAGTGATTGCTTAAAGGAGGAGAAGAGTAATGAAAGCATTACAAAAAGCAAGCAAATTTTTATCAGACTACACGTCAATTGTTGTAATCGCAATCGCAGTGGTTACATTTTTCCTTCCGTCTATGATGGGCTGGGTAAATCTGGCACTGTTCACAGACATGGTATCGAACAAGTTCACATGTCAGTCTATTATCATTGGTATTATCATGTTCAGTATGGGACTGACACTTACAACGGAAGACTTTAAGATTCTTGCACAGCGTCCGTTTGACATTTGTGTTGGTGCGGTTGCGCAGTATCTGATCATGCCATTCCTTGCATTTGCGCTTTCAAAGGTATTGAATCTGCCGGATGGAATCGCACTTGGGCTGATTCTTGTAGGCTGCTGTCCGGGAGGTGTATCTTCCAACATCATGTCTTATCTGTGCGGCGGGGATGTAGCCTTTTCTGTAGGAATGACAACAGTATCCACACTGGTCTCACCGGTTATGACACCACTCATGGTATCTTTACTGGCAAGCGGTACACAGATTACGATCAAGGGACTTCCGATGTTCGTATCAATCATTGAGACTGTTATCCTTCCGGTTGGTGTTGGATTTTTATTAAATTATCTGTTGGGAAAGAATAAAATATTCCGGGAACTTCAGAAAGTTATGCCGGGAGTTGCTGTTCTCGGACTTGCATGTGTTGTCGGCGGTGTGGTATCTTCACAGGGAGCCAAGTTCTTCCAGTCAGGTGTTGTGATCTTCGTAGCAGTATTACTGCACAACGGGCTTGGATATCTGCTTGGATATGGAGCAGGAAAACTGGTTGGTATGAATACGTCAAAGAAGAGAACCATTTCTATCGAAGTAGGTATGCAGAATGCCGGACTTGCAACGAATCTTGCAACTACAACTGCCCAGTTTGCATCTACACCGGAATCTGCAATTATCTGTGCGGTATCCTGTACATGGCATTCCATCTCAGGAACTCTGTTAGCCGGATTATTTGCAATGCATGACAAACGAAAAGAAAAAGCTGCCGGAAATGTAGAGGCAGCAGCACATTAAACTGCTCTTGAAATGCATGAAATAACAAATTTATAGAATAGAAACAAAAAAGAAACAACACGGGATGTGCTGTTTCTTTTTTAGTGTGCGCTAATATGGATAAAGATTATCAACGAAATAAAAAAAATAATTTAAATAAAATATTGACTACTAGTCATTTTTGATTATAATAATAAATGCATAAAGAAAATAAGAGGAGATGGAAAGAATGGTCAAAGTTGGCAAATGGATTGCCCGACACAGAATACTGGTGCTGCTTATAGGAGTCTTATTAATTGTTCCGTCAATAATCGGCATCGCAAAAACAAAAGTAAATTATGACCTGCTGAGTTACCTGCCGGATCACCTGGAGACGGTAAAAGGACAGGATATCCTGGTAGATGAATTTGGAATGGGTGCATTCTCCATGGTCGCAGTCGAGAATATGGATATGAAGGATGTACAGAAACTGGAAAAGGAATTTGAAAAAGTGCCGCACGTCCAGGATGTACTCTGGTATGACGATGTGGCAGATATCAGTCTTCCGACTGAGATGATCCCAAAAGATATCAGAAAAGCGTTTATCAATGGAGATGCCACGATGATGCTGGTATTGTTCGATGATACGACATCATCCGATAATTCCATGGAGGCACTGACACAGCTTCGTAAGATTGCGAATAAACAGTGTTTCATCAGCGGTATGACAGGTATCGTTACAGATATTAAGAATATTGCAATGAAAGAACTTCCAATCTATGTAGTAATTGCAGCACTTCTGAGTCTGGTAGTTCTGGAGATTACATCAGGATCATTTGTTGTTCCGTTTCTGTTCCTGTTAAGTATCGGACTTGCGATTCTGTATAACCTTGGAAGTAATATTATACTTGGTGAAACTTCTTATATCACACAGGCATTGACAGCAGTCCTGCAGCTTGGTGTAACGATGGATTATTCCATCTTCCTTCTGAATAGTTATGAAGAGAATAAGAAGAGATTCCCTGGCGAGAAAGAAAGAGCCATGGGGCATGCGATTGCCAACACATTCAAATCAGTAGTCGGAAGTTCCGTTACTACCGTAGCCGGATTCATCGCACTGTGTGTTATGACATTCGCACTCGGACGTGACCTTGGTATCGTAATGGCAAAAGGAGTTGTGATCGGCGTTATCTGTTGTGTAACGATCCTGCCGGCACTGATCCTTGTATTTGATAAACCAATCGAGAAGACAAGACACAAATTGCTGTTAAGTAATATGGATCGTCCATCAGCCTTTATCACAAAGCACTATAAAGTATGGATCGCGGCATTCCTTATACTTTTACTTCCGGCAATTTATGGAAATAACCATACAAAGATTTACTACAATATTGCAGATTCACTTCCGGCAACATTGAACAGTAATGTATCAATTGCAAAAGTAAAGGATGACTTTGGGGCAAGCAACATGCATATTATCATGATGGATAAGAACATGGATGCAAAGGAAAAACAGCAGATGCTGAATAAGGTCGATAAAGTAAAAGGCGTGAAATGGACCATCAGTATGAGTTCACTTATCGGGCCTAGTGTACCGGATTCCATAATTCCAAAGGATGTCCGGAAGATGCTGCAGAGTAAAGATTATGAACTGGCATTTGTAAGTACAGAATACGAATCCGCAACGGATCAGGTCAATACACAGATTAAAAAGATCGATAAGATTGTAAAATCATATGATAAGACGGGAATGGTCATCGGAGAAGCGCCTCTGATGAAAGATCTGCAGGATGTCACGGATGTCGATCTTGTTAATGTTAATATTATCTCTATCGCAGCGATATTTGTGATCATTCTGATTATTTTCAAATCGATTTCACTGCCGGTTATTCTGGTGGCAGTTATCGAATTTGCAATTATGATCAACATGGCAATTCCGTATTATCAGGGAATCAGCCTTCCGTTTGTGGCAAGTATCGTGATCGGTGCCATTCAGTTAGGTGCAACTGTTGACTATGCGATCCTGATGACAACGAGATATCAAAAAGAACGAAGCCTTGGAAAAGATAAGATGGAAGCAATCAGCATTGCGCATAAAACAAGCATGCCGTCCATTATCAGCAGCGGACTTAGTTTCTTTGCAGCAACATTTGGAGTTGCCTGCTACTCACAGGTTGAGATGATCGGTTCGATCTGTACATTGCTTGCAAGAGGAGCAATTATCAGTATGATCGTAGTTCTTCTGGTATTGCCGGCAATGTTTATGATATTTGACAAATTAATTTGTAAGACATCCATCGGATTTCTTGGGAAAAAGGCAAAGGCACAGACAAATGAAGCAAAGTAACCTGTTATTAACAATCCATCATAATTAAGAAAGGAAGCAGGAATTATGAATAAGAATAGGAAAATGAAAAGAAAAGTTGCAGCATCTGTAGCAGTCGGAATGTCAGTGATGATGGGTGTAACACCGGCTTTCGCGGCAAATGGAACTTCAAACAGCGAGGTATATAAAGAAGAGACGGTATATGTGAATGCCAAAGCAAGCGGCAAGACAGATAAAGTAACGGTATCCAACTGGCTTAAGAATTCAGGAAGTGTATCCGGAGATTTGGAAGACGAGAGCACACTGAGCGATATCAAGAATGTAAAAGGTGATGAAAAATATACGTCAGACGGAGATAAACTGACCTGGGCTACAGACGGTGAGGACATCTATTATCAGGGAACGACAGATAAGAAACTTCCGGTATCAGTAAAACTGAACTATTATCTGGACGGAAAACAGATGAAGCCGTCTGAGTTAAAGGGTAAGAGCGGACATTTGAAAATTACCGTTGATTATAAGAATAATGAAAAACAGAATGTATCGTTGGATGGAAAAGATACAGAAGTATATACACCGTTCGTGATGATGACGGGAATGATACTTCCGAATGAGACATTCAGCAATGTAACGATTGATAACGGCAAGATTATTTCCGATGGAAATAAGAATATCGTGGTCGGATTCGGAATGCCGGGATTAAAAGACAGCCTGAACTTGAGCAGTGAAGAAAGTGACAAAGTTACGATTCCGGAAAGCTTAAGTATTGAAGCAGATGTAACAGATTTTACAATGTCTTCTACTTATACAGTTGCATTATCTGATCTGTTGGATGATATGAATATGGATGACATTGCAGATGTAGATGATCTGCAGACAGCGCTGGATGATCTGGAAGATGCGGCACTTCAGTTGGTTAGTGGTTCCGATACACTGGCAGATGGTGCAGGAACACTGGCAGATGGTGTGAATACTTATACAGAAGGTGTTGACACATTGAATGCCGGTATTCAGAAATATCTTGGTTCTAACGGAGAGTTAAGCGGCAGCGTTACAGAGTATGTGAATGGTGTGAATAAAGTTGTCAAAGGGGTACAGGATTATACGGATGGCGTAAATACACTGGCAGATGGTGTAAGCAGTTACGTAGACGGTGAGAAGCAGCTGGCAGCAGGAGCTTCACAGCTGACACAGCTTAGTGCGGGACTGAAGCAGGTGCAAAGTGCAATCTCCCAGCTTGAGGCAGCAACGAATGGTGAGGGTGGAACCACAGAAGACCTTCAGGCAGCCTCCAAGGCTCTGGCAGCAGGAACAGCACAGATGAAAGCAACACTCGGAACGAAAGAAGTAGAGAGTCTGATGTCTCAGGTAAATGCTATGGTAACAACCGGCAATACATTGATGGCAGAGACTAAGACATTAAGCGGAACACTTGCAAATGGTATCGAGGCACCACTTACAACAATTGCTCAGACATTAAATGGTATGCAGGAGGCTCTAGCAAATATTGATGCAGCGCAGACAGCATTACAGAATGCATGTAAGAATATCAATGATGTAGTTGCATCTGACAATCAGACAATTACAACAGCAAAGACAACAGCAAAGAACAGTTCCGATGCGATTGCTGCATCTATAAGCGCACTGGAAGCGAAGTATGCAGGAATCTCAGATAAGAATTCCGAGGAAGCAAAACAATTACAGAGTTCGATCAGTGCACTGAAGAGCGCAAAAGCTTCCACAGATTCCGTACAGAATCTCAAAGAGTTATCAGGCATTGATACGTCAAAGATGCCGACAATAGATGTAGATTCCTTAAAAGCAGGTGCGGCAACGATCATGACGAATGCAGATACTTTGAAGAAGTCTTCGGGAGAGCTGGCAGCAGCACTTCCGGAATTACAGAAGCAGTTGAAGAGTATCGAAGATGCGGAAGGTGTTCTTGCACAGGCAGGGCAGTTAAGTACATTAACAGGAAGTGTAGACCAGTTAAATGCAGGTATGCAGGGACTGAACAGTGCGATCGGAACACTGCATGGTAACCTGGCTGCATTGAACAAAGCCACATCAGCGCAGTTCCCGACAGCAATCCAGGGAATCACAGCCCTGAATAAAGGCTTTGCCCAGTTAAGTGGATACAATGATTCTCTGGTAAGCGGTGCAAATAAACTGAAATCCAACAGCCCGACATTAGTAGCCGGTGTCAATACACTTCAGAGTGGAACGAATCAGTTGGCAAGCGGGCTGAATACACTGGGAAGCCAGATGTCTTCCGGATCTGCAACACTTGCAGCCAACAGCGGTGCACTTAGAAGCGGAGCTTCCGAACTTCAGTCAGGTGCAAAAGAGCTTGCAGAAGGCATGGCGAAATTTGACAAAGAAGGAACAAGCAAGTTGAAGAGCACCGTGGAAGATGAACTTGGTGATGTACTTGACAGAATCGATGTACTGACATCAGAAAATTGCAAATATAGTACATTCAGCGGTAAGGATAAAGCAATGGATGGTAATGTAAAATTTGTGATTGAGACGGATGCGATCGAGTAAATAATATGAAATAAAAAGAATCACAGGTGGAAGAGGATGAAGTAATATGTTCCCTGTTAATTAGACGAGGGGCGTATTACTTCATCCTCTTTCGTTTGTGATTCTTCTTTATTCCCATGTTCTTCGGCAAGAACCCATTGTATGATTTGAGAAGACGATAAATTAGTCTTATTATCTTTCCTTGAAATTCCCTCGATATAGTGCTAAAGTATACTAAAAAGGTATGATTTAGTGAGTGCGTGAAAAAACATGCACTAAGGAGGAAAATTCATGAATGAATACAGAATAGGAACAAAATGTGTACAGGGCGGATATACTCCGGGAAACGGAGAACCAAGACAGATTCCGATCGTACAGTCAACAACATTCAAATATGCAACCAGTGAAGATATGGGAAAATTATTTGATCTGGAAGCGTCAGGATATTTTTATTCCAGATTGCAGAATCCGACTAATGATATGGTTGCGGCAAAGATTGCAGAGATGGAAGGTGGAACGGCAGCGATGTTGACTTCATCCGGACAGGCAGCCAATTTCTTCGCACTGTTCAATATCTGTGAGTGCGGAGATCACATTGTAGCATCTTCATCCATTTACGGTGGAACATTTAACCTGATCGATGTAACGATGAGAAAGATGGGAATCGATGTAACATTCGTGTCACCGGATGCAACAGAAGAAGAGTTAAATGAAGCATTTAAGCCAAATACAAAAGTAATGTTTGGTGAGACAATTGCCAATCCGGCACTTACCGTACTGGATATTGAATTATTTGCCAAAGTGGCACATGCACATGGTGTGCCGCTTATCGTAGATAACACATTCCCGACACCAGTCAATTGCAGACCGTTTGAATGGGGAGCAGATATTGTAACTCATTCGACTACAAAATATATGGACGGACACGGAGCTGCACTTGGCGGAGCAATCGTAGACAGCGGCAACTTTGACTGGATGGCACACGCAGATAAATATCCGGGACTTTGCACACCTGATGAAAGCTATCATGGAATTACATATGCAGAGAAATTTGGCAAAGAAGGTGCATTCATTACCAAATGTACGGCTCAGCTGATGCGTGACTTCGGATCTATGCAGTCACCACAGAATGCATTCATTTTAAACCTTGGTCTGGAATCCCTGCATGTACGTATGCCGAAGCACGTAGAGAACGGACAGGCAGTTGCAGAATTCCTGGAAGCACATCCAAAGGTAGCATATGTGAACTATTCCGGACTTCCGTCTGATAAATATTATGAAAGAGCACAGAAATATCTTCCAAACGGAGGATGCGGTGTTGTATCGTTCGGATTAAAAGGTGGAAGAGAAGCAGCGTCTACATTTATGAAGACATTAAAGCTTGGTGCGATCGAGACGCATGTAGCAGATGCAAGAACCTGTTGTCTGAATCCGGCAACGTCTACACACAGACAGATGACGGATGAACAGTTAAAAGAGGCAGGAGTACCGGCTGAACTGATTCGTATCAGTCTTGGTCTGGAAGATAAAGAGGATCTGATTGCAGATATTTCGAATGCGTTGGATGCAATCTAAGGTAGAATTGAAAGAGTAAGGCAAAATTCCGAAAAAACTTACATAAATATTGATATCTGTACCAGATCGATAGAGGAAGCACTGGATGTGCTTGCAATGCCGAAAAGGATGGTGGCGACACTAAGGGGATAAGTTTATATCCCCTTTTTTTTGACGTTTTTATAGCAATCATGCTAAAATAGAGAAATCTACCATGTGTATGGAATATTTTGAGCCGGCAGGGACAGTAAAAAGACCAAAAACCCCGTCCCCAATGGCTGGAGAGGGAAAATTATGAATAAAAGAGAATCATTTAGCAGCAGATGGGGATTTATCTGTGCCTGTATCGGTTCAGCGGTCGGTATGGGAAATATCTGGATGTTCCCAACAAGAGTATCATTGTATGGAGGCGGTTCATTTCTGATACCGTATTTTATATTTGTAATACTGATCGGTTCGACGGGAGTGATCGGGGAGATGAGTTTTGGGCGTGCGGCAAAGGCCGGTCCAATAGATGCATTTGGACTTGCCTGTGAGAAAAAAGGAAAGAGAAAAGTCGGAGAAGCACTGGGGATGATCCCTGTATTCGGATCACTTGCCATGGCGATCGGATATACGGTTGTAATGGGGTGGATCCTAAGATATGCCGTTGGAACATTTACAGGAGCAACACTTTCGCCTGAAAATGTGGATGAATTCGGGGCGGCATTTGGTAAGATGGCGTCAGCATTTGGTAATAATATATGGCAGATACTTGCGCTTGTGGCCTGTATGCTGATTCTGATGTTAGGTGTCGGAAGCGGCATTGAAAAAGCAAATAAGATCATGATGCCGATATTCTTCGCATTGTTCGTGATTCTGGGAATCTATGTCGGATTCCAGCCGGGAGCAAGTGAAGGATACCGTTATATTTTCAGAGTAGATCCAGAGGCATTCAAAGATCCGGCAACGTGGATCTTTGCACTTGGTCAGGCATTCTTTTCCCTGTCGGTAGCAGGAAATGGAACATTGATCTATGGATCTTATCTTTCGGATGAAGAGGACATTCCGGCTTCTGCAGGAAGAGTTGCATTATTTGATACGATTGCAGCAATTCTTGCCGCACTCGTTATCATTCCGGCGATGGCAACAACGGGAGCGCAGTTGGATCAGGGAGGTCCCGGACTATTGTTCATCTTTCTCCCGAATCTGATCAAAGGAATGCCTGGAGGATGGCTGATCGCAATCATCTTCTTTGTTGCGGTATTACTTGCGGGTATGACATCGTTGATCAACTTGTATGAGGCTCCGATCGCTACGGTGCAGGAAAAATTCAAGCTTGGAAGAGTGCCGGCATGTGCATTTACGGGAATTGTGGGAGTGATCGTGTCCCTGCTGATCCAGGGCATCGTGTCAGACTGGATGGATGTGCTGTCTATCTATATCTGTCCGCTTGGAGCCGGGCTTGCAGGAATCATGTTCTTTTGGGTATGCGGTAAGGCATTCGTGGAAAAACAGGTTAATACAGGAAGAGAGACACCATTTACGAAACAGTATTATACAATATGTAAATATTTTTATGTACCGGTATGTTTTATTGTACTGATCCTTGGAATTGTTCTCGGAGGAATCGGTTAGAAGAAAAAAGGAATGAGAGGATAAAGAAGAATGAAAAAAGGAAATGTGGCAGCATTACTGCCGATAGGCGTATTTTTGTGTATCTATCTGGGGCTTGGAATCGCATTTGAATATGTAATGAAGATTCCGATGGGATTCTATAATGTTCCGATCATAATCGCATTTCTTGCAGCGATTCTGGTGGCATGCCTGCAGAACCGCAAGATAAGTTTTGACGGAAAGCTGGAAATCATGGCGCAGGGGCTTGCTGATAAGAATATTATTACAATGCTTCTGATCTTCCTGACGGCTGGGGCGTTTGTCGGAGTGGTAGGAAGAAGCAGTGCGGAAAGTGTGGCATATTTCATGTTGTCACTGATTCCGGCAAGATTTTCAGTTGCGGTATTATTTGTGGTAGCCTGTTTTGTGTCGGTTGCCATGGGAACGTCGGTTGGGACAATTACATTGATCACGCCGATCGCAGTGTCCGTATCCAAGGCTTCGGGATTTGACATGGCACTTTGCATCGGTTCGGTTATGGGAGGATCAATGTTCGGAGATAACCTTTCTTTTATTTCAGATACAACGATCGCAGCATGTAACGGACAGGGATGTCAGATGAAGGATAAATTCCGGGAGAACTTTGGAATTGCACTTCCGGCAGCTATTGCAACGCTGGTATTGATCCTGGTTCTTTCATTTCAGACGGATATTGCAGGACGGGTAAGTAAGAGTTATAACTTAGTGCAGATTATTCCATATGTACTGGTTCTCATAGGAGGAATTATTGGGATCAATGTATTCGTGGTACTTCTGATCGGGATTGTATCTGGTTCTATTATTATGCTGGCCGGCGGTCACATTGCGGCGACAGATCTGCTTGCCAATATGGGTTCCGGAGCTTCCGGGATGTTCGAGACGAGTATGGTGGCAATCCTGGTAGCAGCGATGTGTGCACTGATCCGTGAATATGGTGGTTTTGATGCATTGCTGGCAGGAATCCACAAAGTATTCAAAGGCCGCAAAGGCGGTCAGTTTGGTATGGGACTTCTGGTCGGAACGATGGATATTGCAACGGCGAATAATACGGTGGCAATTGTCATGGCGAATCCGATCGCGAAGGATATGGCAAAAGAATATGGGATCACACCGCGAAAGGCAGCTTCGATACTGGATACATTTTCCTGTATTTTTCAGGGGATTATTCCTTATGGAGCGCAGATGCTGGTAGCAATCTCTGCGGCAAGTGAACTGGGATATCGTGTGTCGGCATTTCAGATCATGCCGAAGCTCTTTTATCCATTTTTGCTGTTTGTGAGTTCTATGATATTTATATTTTTGATACCGTCTAAGAAGGAGAGCTAAATCATGACAGAAGAGATCAGGCAGAAACTGACAGGTGCAGTCATCGGGCTTGCAAGAACCTGTGAAAATAACGAAAAGACAGAGAGCACCGACCGGGTATTCTTAGAAGCACTGACAATGGCCGGAGACTGGTCGGCAAGTATCTTTGACATGAGTGAGATGTTAGAAAAAGTCAGAAATGAAAAGTACACAGTCTCACCGGGATGTGTGACCTGCGCCGCGCCATGCGGGAATACAGATGATTATGATATGGAGAATCTGTGGAAAGAATCCGAAGAAATCGGAGCATTTAAGAATACAATCCTGATGGTAATCTGCCAGACTGCAGCAAAATTATATCATGCAGATCAGACAGAAGAATCTGAGACGGTGAAGTTATTATTCCGTGCGTTACGTATGATCAGTTTTGAGGGCTGGGATGTTGCAGGGCTTACACCAGTGATGGTGGAACTTGGAAAAGCCGGACGGATATAAAAATAAATAGAATAATATTAGCAAAAAAGACTTTAAAAGGGATTCGGAAAAATCTATTCTAAAGTCTTTTTTTGTCATCCATTCAAAAGAAGTATTACTTATGAAAGATAAGAAAAATTATCTGATTTAATAGAAGATTAAAGATAAGAAATGCGTTATAATAACAATACACTGTATATATCAAGGAGGAACAAAAACATGACAGTACCAGAAAGACTTTCCGCACTTCGTAAGTGTATGGAAGAAAAGAACATTGATGTGTATGTAGTACCGACTGCCGACTTTCATCAGAGTGAATATGTTGGGGAACATTTCAAAGCGAGAAAGTTCATTACAGGGTTCTCAGGATCAGCAGGAACAGCTGTGATCACAAAGACAGAAGCAAGACTCTGGACAGACGGACGTTACTTCATCCAGGCAACAGCACAGTTGGAGGGGACAACTGTAGAACTTATGAAAATGGGTGAGCCTGGTGTGCCAGAGATGAATGCATATATTGAAGAGGTATTAAAGGAAGGCGAGACACTTGGATTCGACGGAAGAGTCGTATCTGTCGGTGAAGGAGAAGGTTATGCAGCCATCGCTGGGAAGAAGAATGCAAAAGTAAATTATCAGGTAGACTTAATCGATGAGATCTGGGAAGACCGCCCGGTTTTATCCGAAGAGCCTGCATTTAATCTGGATGTAAAATATGCCGGAGAAACTGTTGCAAGCAAACTTGCAAGAATCCGTGAAGAGATGAAAGAAGCAGGAACCAATGTGCACGTTGTATCTACGCTCGACGACATCTGCTGGACGTTAAATATCCGTGGAAATGATATAGACTTCTTCCCACTGGTATTATCTTACGGAATCATCACAATGGACAGTTTCGAGCTGTATATCGATGAGAGAAAATTAGATGACAAGTTAAAAGCCAAACTTGCAAAAGATGGCGTAAACTTACACCCATACAACGACATTTACGAAGATGTGAAGAAATTTGGCAGTGATGTGGTTGCAATGATCGATCCTGGAAAACTGAATTATGCATTGTTCAACAATATTCCTGAAAATGTTAAGACAGTAAAAAAGAGAAATCCGGCAATTCTCATGAAAGCGATCAAGAACCCGGTTGAGATCGAGAACATCCGCAAGGCACAGATCAAAGACAGTGTTGCGCATGTAAGATTCATGAAATGGCTGAAAGAAAATGTTGGCAAGATGAGGATCACAGAGATGAGCGCATCTGATAAATTGGATGAATTCCGTGCTGAGATGGGCAAATTTATCCGTCCAAGCTTTGAACCAATCTCTTCATTTGGAGAGCATGGTGCGATCGTACACTACACATCTTCACCGGAGACAGATGTAGAGTTAAAAGAAGGACAGTTATTCTTAACGGATACAGGAGCTGGATTCTATGAAGGTTCCACAGATGTAACCAGAACTTACGCACTCGGCGAAGTTCCGCAGATCATGAAAGATCACTTCACATTGGTTGCGATCAGTAACTTACAGCTTGGCAGTGCAAAATTCCTGGAAGGTTCTACCGGTATGATTCTTGACATCCTTGCAAGAAAACCATTCTGGGACAGAGACTTAAACTTCAACCATGGTACAGGACACGGAGTCGGATACCTTCTGAACATCCACGAAGGACCTGCAGGTTTCCGTTGGAAATATCGTAAGGGTGAGACAGAAGTATTACAGGAAGGCATGGTCATCACAGATGAGCCTGGAATCTATATTGAAGGATCTCACGGAATCCGTCTGGAGAACGAACTGTTGACCTGCAAAGGAACATTGAATGAATATGGTCAGTTCATGTACTTCGAAGCAATCACCCTGATTCCAATGGATCTGGATGCGATCAATCCGGATATTATGACACAGGAAGACAAGAAACTGTTGAATGATTATCATGCAAAAGTATACGAAGTGATTGCTCCTTACCTGAACGAGGAAGAGCAGGAGTGGCTGAAGAAATACACAAGAGCTATTTAACCTGTGAGGACGGATTTTTCAGCGTTTTGCTTCTAAATGAGAAATGATATTCATATAATGAATTGACAAAGATGAAAATGCTTAGTAGAATCTAAGTTAGTTGCAACTAACTTGGATTCTACTAAGTAAAGGAGTTCATTATATATGAAGCGGAAATCCAAGAATAAGACACTTAATTTCCTGCGTTATCTGGGGCCGGGGCTTCTGGTTACAGTAGGATTCATAGATCCGGGAAACTGGGCTTCGAATATTGCGGCGGGATCAGGTTTCGGATATGAGTTATTATGGATGGTGACATTATCTACAGTTATGCTGATCGTACTGCAGCATAACGCGGCACATCTGGGAATTGCAACCGGACTGTGTCTGTCGGAAGCGGCAAGCAGATATATGCCAAGGCTGTTAAAAGACCTGATACTTCTGACTGCAATGCTTGCGGCGGTAGCAACGGCGATGGCAGAGATACTCGGAGGAGCGATTGCGCTGCAGATGTTGTTCCATATACCAATCAGACTGGGGAGTATCCTGATCCTGGTTCTGGTATTATTCTGTGCATTTACGAATGCATATAAGAGAATAGAAAAACTGATCATATTATTCGTGTCGCTGATTGGATTTTCTTTTTTATTCGAAGTTGGAATTGCGAAGATCGACTGGGGAGCAGCTGTGGTCGGATGGGTGAAACCGTCATTCCCGTCGGGAAGCATGCCGGTGATCTTAAGCGTATTAGGGGCGGTGGTGATGCCGCATAATCTGTTTCTGCATTCGGAGATTATTCAGAGCAGACAGTGGAATCTGGAAGACAGTTCGGTAATCGAGCAGCAGTTGAAGTATGAATTTAAAGATACATTATTTTCCATGATCATTGGATGGGCAATCAACAGTGCGATGATCCTGATGGCGGCAGCGACGCTTTATCAGAACGGAAGTGGAAAACAGGTGGATGATCTGACTGTTGCGGGAAAGATGCTGTCGCCTTTGTTGGGGAATGCGGCAACGGTGGTCTTCGCACTGGCACTTTTGCTGGCTGGTATCTCATCCAGTATCACTGCAGGAATGGCCGGTGGAACGATATTTTCCGGAATCTTTAACCAGCCATATGATATTAAGACAAAGGAAACAAAAAGAGGAGTACTGCTGACGATGATTCCGGCGGCGGTGATCATCCTGTTTATCAGACAGCCATTCGAAGGTCTGGTATATTCCCAGATGCTGCTTGCCGTCCAGCTTCCAGTTACAATATTTACACAGATATATCTGACGGCTTCGAAAAAGGTAATGGGAAAATATGTGAACAGCAGACGTTTGAATTTTTTGCTTCTGGTGATTGCTGTGATTGTAACAGGGTTGAATATAGCATTGCTTTTTGTATAGACAGGAAGAACAGAATAAGAAGAAAGAAAAACCGGGCACTGTATAGAAACAGGCTCGGTTTTTTTGTATCAATTATTCGGTTACAGCGGAAGCGGCAACGTTTTCTTTCTCAGGAAACATCTTTCTGAAGATCAGACGGATGAATGGTCCGCAGTAGAAGATCTGCCAGAAGAAAGCAACCGGGAAGTTCATGAATGTTGTTTCACACCAGGTGGCGATTACATTACTTCCTGCGTTCTTGAACAGAATCGTTGCAACAAGACTCATACAAGGACACATGATGCATACGATCATGGAAGAGATTGCAAGAGTGATGAAGATTGGTCTGTCTTGTGGTGTAACGATACGGAATGCAAGCATATGTGCAAGCTTGTCAACAAAGACAAATTCCAGAACGAAAGCAACCGGCCACATGATCTTCAGTTCGCCGAAAGCCATCAGGAATACTTCATTGCTCATTCCGCCCACATTCAGGCAGATATTGTAACAAATCATAACGTAAACCATCAGAAAAGACATCATCAGTGTAAAAATAACATTTTGAAATAAAGTTTTTGGCATAATTTTTGTTCTCCTTTTTATGAAATGTTTAAAAATGGGTACAAAAAAGACACTTGTGTTGTTCGTTAATCAAGCATACACTTGTGTCGTTTCCAATTAAACCAAAATTATCTTATTTTTTTGTCCGAATATGAATTATACCGAACGAAAAGCTAAAAATCAAGTATTTTTTTACATAACATCCGGAAGTGGATTTATGACACCTCTCATTTCAGTTCTGATCATTCTCGGTGCGGTGTCGACAGCCGTCAATATGGTTGCGGCAATGGTAAAGCGTATCTGTAACGGGATTGAGAAGCGTTTATTAAAGAAAGGGCAATTGATTAAAACTCAATTGCCCTTTTAACGGCCTCAATATCTCCCGTAAACAAGATGCTCTCCATTCCAAGTTCTTTACTTGCAATGACATTTTCCACCGTATCATCGATGAAGAAGCATTCACTTGGTAGAAGGTCATATTTATTGAACAGATGGTAATAAATATCGTGTCCCGGCTTTGCCATCTTTAGAGGTGCAGAGAAGACGATGCCATCGAATTCTTTCAGGATCGGATAATCTTCCGGTGCACGTTCTGCAAACCTGGTAGAAGCGTTGGAAAGCAGATAGATCGGAACTCCCCGGGCTTTTAACTCTTTGATGAATTCCCATGTTTCAGGAAGCGGATCGACATACTGGAACCAGTTCTCGAAAAAATCGCGGGCAGTATCTTTCAGACGGTCCGGAAGTTCTGCAATCGTATCTTCGGCATTCTGGTCATAGTCGATAGTTCCGGCATCTAAAGCTACCCAGTTTTTAAAAATGGCATCAGCAAGAATATTATAATCTTCCGGTGTAGAAGCAAATTTCCCCAGGATATAGTCTCCTTTAAATTTTCCGATTACATTTCCAAAGTCAAAAATAATATTCTTGTATTTCATCTCAAGTTCCTCCCTGTATTTTATACTGCCTATTTTATATTTTTATAAACACTATTATAGCTTTATGGATAGAAGGAATCAATATATATAGGATAAATAACATGTCAATATAAGTATGATTAATAAAAGAATGTCAGGATTTTGTGAGATTGACAATTATCGGGAAAGTGTATATGATTTTCGATAGAACTGTAAAAGGAAAGAGAGATTATTATGGAAATCAGTATACTTTTAATGGAACAGATCACAGAACTATTTCTTATGATACTGATGGGATATATTATTGTAAAGACAGGATTGTTAAAGGGAGAAGACAGCAAAGTTATTTCTAAAATTGTATTATATCTAGTTATTCCGTGTGTGATCATCAATGCATTTCAGGTGGATTATACGAGTGAAAAGGTGAAGGAACTTTTGCTGGTATTTGCAGCGTCGGTATTATTACAGGTTATATTACTGGCAGCAGTGTGGGGTGTTGGAAAGGTATTGAAACTAAATGAAGTAGAGATGACATCCATCTATTATTCGAATTCGGGCAATTTGATCGTACCGCTGGTGACTTTTATTCTGGGAAAAGAATGGGTATTATACGGTTGTGTGTTCATGAGTGTCCAATTGGTATTTCTGTGGACGCATGGCAAGAATACGATCAGCCGGGAAGGAAAGTGGGACTGGAAAAAGATTGTATTCAATATCAATATGATCTCGGTATTTGCCGGAGTTGTGCTGTTTTTTACCAGAATCAGGCTTCCGGAAATTGTAAATCAGACCTTAAGTTCTGTGGGCAGTATGATCGGTCCGGCAAGTATGATCGTAACGGGGATGCTGATCGCAGAGATGAATCTGAAGAGTATATTTGAAAATGTGAAAGTGTATTTTATTTCATTTCTGAGACTGGTCGTGATACCTGTGATATCATTGATGATTTTAAAGATAAGCGGGCTTGTGAACATACATTCGGATGGAAAGAAATTACTGCTTATCGTATTTCTTGCGGTGATCACACCGTCTGCTTCAACGATCACACAGATGTGTCAGGTGTATGGAAATGATTCGAAATATGCCAGTGCGATCAATGTTATGACGACATTATTATCCATTGTGACAATGCCGCTCATGGTGCTCTTGTATCAGACTGTGATGTAGAAGAGAGTATAGATGAAAGGCGTGTATTTGTATATAGTTGGTGAAGAAAATTATCTGTTTTCTGATTGAAAGCGAACCAAAGGTAAGATACAATGGAGATATGAAGGAGGGGAGCAGAAGATGGCAGAATTACTTACAGCGGCGACACCGATATCCTATTATCTCGTTGCAGTAAATATTATTGCATTTATTTTATATGGAACGGATAAAGCGAAAGCAATGCATCATCAGTGGAGGATTAAAGAGGCAGTGCTGATAGGGATTGCGTTTGTCGGCGGTGCATTTGGTGCGTTTGCAGGAATGATTGTATTTCATCATAAGACAAGAAAGATGAAATTCCGAATCTTAGTTCCAATCGCTATTATCATCTGGCTGACCCTTGGCGGATTTTTGGCAGAACGTGATGTGGTAGGACTGACGAAGACAGACCGGCCAAAGAATGAATACAACGGCACAGAGATCACACCGTATCATAGCAGTGTGGATAAAGATGGTGACGGTATGGATGATCAGACCGATATTTTGAAGAATGCATTGGTTTATGTGAAGAAGCGGCCGGTTTACAAGAGCAGATATTATCAGACCGGTTATCCGGATGACAGATATGGTGTCTGTACAGATGTTGTCGGATATGCGCTTAAGAAAAGCGGATATGACCTGCGGGAACTGGTAGACAAAGATATCAGAACGAATCCGAAGGATTATGATATCGATGAGCCGGATAAAAATATTGATTTCCGAAGAGTAAAGAACCTGAGAATATATTTTGAACATACAGCGACCAGTCTGACCACGGATGTAAATGACATTGAACAATGGCAGGGCGGCGACATTGTAGTGTTCAAGAATCATATCGGGGTAATTTCTGACAGACGGAATGTGGAAGGTGTACCATATGTGATTCATCATAATGATCCGTATCAGAAGAATTATGAAGAAGATATCCTACAGGAGAGAACGGATATTGTCGGTCATTTCAGAATATCGTAATGGCAAAGCACTGTGAAATATTACCAAATTTCGCAGTGCTTTTTTGGCGCATTTTTCAATATGTCTTTTATGACAAATCTTTTAATAATAAAGACTGTTCGTCTGGTTTAGCATTCTCAGCAATTACATCACGGACGTTCTGCATACGCATGTCCAGGTCGGCACTGATCTGTGCGCAGGCAAGCATCTCATCCTCCAGATATTTTGCTTTGTCAGCCGGGATATCTTTCTTGTAACGCAGCTTATGTTCCAGGCTTGCCCAGAAATCCATGGCAATCGTACGAAGCTGGACTTCTACAGTCATGTTACGTTTCCCGTCCTGTAAAAAGATTGGTACACTGACAATCAGATGAAGGCTGCGGTATCCGCCCGGTTTTGGATTTTTGATATAGTCTTTTTTCTCAAGAAGTGTGATGTCATCCTGAGAAAGCAAACAGTCCGCAAGCATGTAGATATCATCCGGAAAAGAGCAGATGACACGGACACCGGCAATATCATGGATATTTTCTTCAATAGAAGAAAGGGTGAGAGGTATGTCTTTTTTACGGATCTTTTTAATCAGGCTTTCCATGGATTTGACACGGGATTTGATATCCTCAATCGGATTGCGGTCATATTCCAGGGAATACTGTTCATTTAATACTTTGAATTTCGTCTCTACTTCCATGATGGCACATTGATAATAGGACATCTGTTTCTCTATTGGTTTCATATTTTTATTAACAAAATCCAGAAATTCGTCAGACATCAGGCTGTTTCTGACGAAGCGTTCTTTGCGTTGTTCGATAAATGTCTCAAGGGGTCTCATGTTACATTTCTCCTTTCATTATCCAAAAATATTTTAGCATATCTGTAGTTGAAATTCTATCAACAGATAGGTGCGTTTATGGGAGAATGCGACAATGTAAAAGAATTGTAGCAAGTTGTACAAAATCAAGTCCAATTGTCGGATATATTCACAGTTAAAATTTTTCGTGGTAAGATAAATGACATAACGTAAGATATAAAGAAATAAATCATAAGGAAGTGTAAGTTTATGAATTCCAGATACAAAGGAATATTTTTCATTACATTATCGGCGTTATCATTTGCATTCATGAATGCTTTCGTAAGGTTATCCGGTGATCTGCCTTCGTTACAGAAGAGCTTTTTCAGAAATCTGGTAGCTTTTTTTATTGCGCTGATCATGATCATAAGAAGTAAGGATGGATTCAAAATCGAAAAGGGAAATCTGAAATATATGATTCTGCGTGCGACATTCGGTACGGTGGGAATCTTGTGTAATTTCTATGCGGTGGATCATCTGGTGCTGTCGGATGCATCGATGCTGAATAAGATGTCGCCGTTTTTTGTAATTCTCTTTTCATTTTTATTGCTGAAAGAAAAGATGAGTCCGGCACAGGCACTGGCGGTTGCGGGTGCATTCATCGGAAGCTTATTTGTAATCAAACCGACATTTACGAATATGGCACTGGTACCGTCACTGATCGGACTGTGCGGCGGGATCTGCGCAGGTATTGCTTATGCGATGGTGCGTATCCTGGGGCAGAGAGGACAGAAAGGTTCTTCGGTTGTAATCTTCTTTTCAGGATTCTCGTGTGTGGTTACACTGCCATATCTGCTTCTGGATTTTCATCCGATGAGCGGCCTGCAGATCTTAACGCTTCTGGGTGCGGGACTTGCGGCTGCAGGCGGCCAGTTCGGAATCACGGCGGCTTATTATCATGCACCGGCGAAAGAGATATCCATTTATGATTATTCGCAGATCATCTTTTCGACGATTCTGGGCTTCTTTCTGTTCGGACAGGTACCGGATAGGTATAGCGTGCTGGGATATGTGATCATATGTGCGATGGCGCTTTGGATGTTTATGTATAATAAGAACCGGGATTAAACACAAAATCGATTTAATAATTCAGCTTTTCTGGAATCAAAAGTTTTCCGAATCTGTTCGTTGGTTTTTACCGGTGGATACTCTAGAAAAAACGAAGGAGGTTACTTTATGCAGGCACAAGTAAAAACGTGGGGGAATAGTCAGGGGATTCGCATTTCAAAGGAAATATTAAAAGCTGCAAATATAAGAGCTTCTAAGACTGGTATTACAAACTGTTATTACATTTTACAATAATTATGTTGACTTATAGAAAATCCATGATATGATTCAAATGTTAGATTTAGGAAATGGTAATTTTATGAAGGAAAACAAGGGGTAAAAAAGATGAATTATAACAAGATTGTACAGGGGATCCTGGACATCGGAGAAGCGATGCTTCAAAGTGGTGCAGAGAATTTCCGTTTGGAAGACAGCTTTTACCGCATGTGCAGAAGCTATGGATTTAAGAGATCGGATGTATTTGTCATTCCGAGTAATATACAGGTGACGGTGGAGACACCGGAAGGCGAGATTATTACACAGATACGTCATATCGAGTCGTCGGAGCCGAATTTTGACCAGCTGGATTATCTGAATAATCTGTGCAGATATGTCTGTCAGCATACACCGGATGAAAATGAGATGCGTGAGAAGTATCTGGAAGTTATCAATCGTGAACCACAGAAGCGTATCACAAGATATGCGGCAGGAATCATGGGTGGAACAGGATTTGCTGTATTTTTCGGGTGTAACCTCCGGGATGCGGTCATTGCATTTATAGTATCGGTGATGATCGTTGCAGTCGGTGACTGGCTTGCGAAGCGTGAAAGCAACTTACTGGTTTACAATGGTATTCTTGCGTTTATATCAGAAGTGATTATTATCGGAGCTTTGAAGATGGGAATTGCAGAGCATCCGGACCGTATTATGATCGGTATCGTCATGCTTCTGATCAGTGGATTGAGTACAACGAACGGAATCAGGGATCTTCTTCAGAGAGACTTCATTTCCGGATTCATTAATATTATGAATTCGTTCCTTGGAGCAGCGGGAATTGCATTTGGAATTGGTCTGGCAATCATATTATTCCACGAGGGATATTCCGATCATTTTATCCTGAATCACAGTGTACCGATCCAGCTGCTCTCCTGCACGGTTGCATGTACGGGATTTGCATTATGGTTCAAGATCCGTGGAAAACAGGTATGGTATAACAGTATCGGAGCATTTTTTACATGGGCAATCTATGTTGCAGTATACGCAGTAAAACCGAGTAACTTCATGGCAACCATGATTGCAGCAGGATTTGTTGGATTTTATGCATTTATCATGTCCAGAGTAAATAAAGCACCTTCAACCATCTTTTTGACTGCATCGGTATTCCCGCTGATCCCAGGACCGAATCTGTACTATGTAATGTACGGGTGTGTCAGCCAGGATCCGCAGATGGTTTTTGATGAGACGATTATTCTTCTGGCGACCTGCCTTGCAATTGCATTCGGATTTATCATCGTAGATGTGGCATCCAGAAGTATCATGCATGCAATGAAGAGAGAATATCATATCGGTAAAAGCGCATTGAATCTTCCGCTGATCGGTGGAAAGAAATAATAATTGAAATCTATGAATTATGAAAAGTTAGTACAGGGAATCCTGAATATAGGAGAAGCAATGTTACAGTGCGGGGCGGAAATTTTCCGGGTAGAAGACAGCCTGTACCGTATGTATAAGAGCTATGGTTTCGTAAAATATGATGTATATGTGATTCCAAGTAATATACAGGTGACGGTGGAGTCGCCGGAAGGTGAGATTCTCACACAGATCAGGCATATAGAGTCTACAGGGGCAGATTACGACAGGCTGAATTATCTGAATGCCCTGTCACGGTATGTCTGTGCATATAATCCGGACGACAAAGAATTGGTCCGGCGCTATAAAAAAGTAATGGCACGGCCGGATCAGAGTGAACTGATCACAGGAATCGCACAGATTACAGGTGGAACGGCGTTTACCGTATTCTTCGGCGGGGATATGCAGGATGCAGTTGTTGCATTGATTGTCTGCCTGATGATCGTTCTGGCAGGCAGATGGCTTGGTAAGCGGGAGGGCAACCCGATGATCTACAATCTGATCCTTGCATTCTTATCGGAGGTTGTGATCATCAGTGCTGCCAGGATCGGATTAGGAGATCATCCGGACCGTATCATGATAGGAATTATCATGCTGTTGGTCAGTGCACTTGGTGTGATCAATGGGATACGTGATGTGATGCAGAGAAACTTTATATCCGGAGCACTGGAAGTAATGAATTCAATGCTTGGTGCGTTTGGCATTGCTTTCGGGATCGCACTTGCAATGCTGGTGATGGGAAATGTATCGGCAGAAGGATTTGATGTGAATAAAAATACCGTGATTCAGCTGATCTCCTGTACGATAGGCTGTATCGGTTATGCAAGCTGGTTCAAAATACGGGGAAAGAAAATCCTGTATTCCGGTGTCGGGGCATTTCTGACATGGGGGATATATTTACTGGTGTATGCATGGTATCCGAATAATTTTTCCGCAATAGTAGCTGCGTCCTGTTTTGTTGCAGGATATGCATTTATTATGTCGAGAATCGATCATGCGCCGTCCACGGTCTTCCTGACCGCATCGGTCTTTCCGTTGATGCCGGGGGCAAGGCTGTATTATCTGATGTATGGTGTAGTCAGCAGAAATTTTTCAATGGCAGCAGAACATGCACGGGTATTGCTCGAAACGTGTCTTGGTATTGCATTCGGATTTATTATTGTAGATGTGATTTCAAGAAGTATCATGCGGGCGCAGGGAAAAGAATATCACATGGGGAAAAAGTCTACAGTTATTAAAAAAGATGAAAAATAAAGACTGTGTTACGAGCATCCGGATGATGCAGGTGAATTTTCCGGATTGACAATTTTCCATCCTTATAATATAGTAAAAGACAAAGAGAAGATCTGATGACTGACGGATAATGTGGAGTACCACAGGGAAATCAGATACTTGGTAGAAGCCGACCGTCTGGGCAGCATTTATCCTAAATAGGATGAGTGTTGTCCTTTTTTTACAACACCGGATACAGAAGAACCGGTAGTGTTGTATGAAAAGGACCGGGAATTCAGAAAGACAACATACGATCAGGAGGAAATGAATGATGAAAACAGATATTGAGATCGCACAGGAATGTATGATGGAGCCTATCACAAAGGTGGCAGAAAAAGCAGGAATTCCAGAAGAATATCTGGAACAGTATGGAAGGTATAAAGCAAAGATTGATTATAATTTTTTAAAGAAATCAGATAAAGAAGACGGGAAGCTGATTCTTGTGACCGCAATCAATCCGACACCGGCAGGAGAGGGTAAGACAACTACCACGGTAGGTCTTGCAGATGCCCTGCAGAGAATGGGGAAAAAGCCCATGGTGGCACTTCGTGAGCCATCTCTTGGACCTGTATTCGGTATGAAGGGAGGAGCTGCGGGCGGAGGATACGCGCAGGTTGTTCCGATGGAAGATATCAACCTTCATTTTACGGGAGATTTTCATGCGATCGGAGCTGCGAATAACTTACTGGCAGCAATGATCGATAACCATATCTATCAGGGAAATGACCTGAATATTGATCCAAGAAAAATTGTATGGAAGAGATGTGTGGATATGAATGACCGTCAGCTCCGTTTCATCACAGACGGACTTGGCGGAAGGGTAAATGGTGTGCCGAGAGAAGACGGCTATGATATCACTGTTGCTTCTGAAATCATGGCAATCCTCTGCCTCTCGAAGGATATTGCAGATCTGAAAGAAAGACTCGGAAAGATTATTGTTGGTTATACTTATGGCAAGATCGCAGACCAAAAACCGGTAACAGCACATGACCTGCATGCAGAAGGTGCGATGTGCGCACTTCTGAAAGATGCTTTGAAACCGAACCTGGTACAGACACTGGAGCATACACCTGCAATCGTGCATGGCGGACCATTTGCCAATATTGCGCACGGATGCAACTCACTGACGGCGACCAGAATGGCAATGAAGCTTGCAGATTATGCGATCACAGAAGCAGGATTCGGAGAAGACTTAGGGGCAGAGAAATTCCTGGATATCAAATGCCGTATGGCAGGAATCAAACCGGATGCAGTCGTGATCGTAGCAACTGTAAGAGCTCTCAAGTATAACGGCGGCGTTGCAAAACCAGATCTGAATGAAGAAAATCTGGAAGCATTAGAAAATGGAATTCCGAACTTAATGAAACATGTGGATAATATTAAGAACGTATATGGACTTCCATGTGTTGTTGCGATCAATGCGTTCCCGACGGATACCAAAGCGGAACTGGATCTTGTAGAGGAGAAATGTAAAGAGGTCGGAGTAAACGTGGCACTTTCCGAAGTATGGGCAAAGGGCGGCGAAGGCGGTCTGAAGCTTGCAGAAGAAGTGGTACGTCTGTGTGAGGAACCAAGTGATTTCCACTATGCATATGAACTGGAAGGAACGATCGAAGATAAATTGGATCAGATCGTGCAGAAGATCTATGGCGGTAATAAAGCAGTACTTACGGCAGCAGCCCAGAAGCAGGTAAAACAGCTGACGGATCTTGGATTCGGCAACGCACCGATCTGTATGGCGAAGACACAGTACAGTCTGACCGATGATCCGAAGAAACTTGGAGCACCGAAAGACTTTGACATTACAGTCCGCAATCTGAAAGTCTCTGCGGGGGCAGGATTCATTGTAGCCTTGACAGGAGACATCATGACGATGCCTGGTCTTCCGAAGGTTCCGGCAGCAGAAAGAATTGACGTGGATGATGAAGGAAGGATCACAGGATTATTCTAAGTGTAGATAAAGTTAACAGTAAAATCCGGCGGCTTTTGTGAGGCCTGCCGGATTTTTTGACATTTTTTGACATAAGATTTACAGGATTTTGAAAAACAGCAGGAGAATATGTGCTAGAATTTCAAGTTAGTGTTATAATGCAAGAAGTAAAAAACGGCAAGCAGGCATGACTGCCCGGCTGTGATTTGAAAAGGAGGAATGCTTATGCGTCAATGCCCGAATTGCAAGTCTGACAATCCAGATGATGCCCGTTTCTGCAATTATTGTGGAATGCGTCTTCCCGAATCAAAAGAGGAAACATTATATAATGATCTGGAAGGACTGGAAAAAGCCCGGAAGGTAGAATTTTCCGATCAGGAGATAGCAGAGGAATCGGAGAAAGTAATTGATGAAGCGAAGAAATTATTCGAACCAGAGTGGAGCGAAGAACCGGAAGAAAATGATGGTCTGAAAAAGCAGCTCACAATTCCGGAGAATCTGGGCCATATGATCGAAGAAGTGACGCGGGAAGAACTGGAACAGGAACTTCACAGGAAGATTAAGCTGAGAGAACAGGATCTGAAAGAGAATGAAACTCCGGAAGAAGAACCGGTTGAAGAACCGACCAGAATGATCGGAGAGGACAGCAAAGAAGAGGCAGATGAGCCGACACGTATGTTCACGGGGGATATCGGAGATTTCATCAAGAAGAAAAAGGACTATGAAGATGTTCCGGAAGAAGATGCATATGAAGAAATTCTTCAGTCCTGGGAGAGAAAGCGGAAAGAAAAGAAGATAAAACGGGAAAAAGAAGGAAAAGATCCGAGCCGTGTGCCGCAATTTATCCGGGATAAACGTTCCTGGTCAGATATGACAACCGGACAGAAGAAAGCAGTGAAAAGAATTGCAGCAGGGATCCTTATAGTTGCTGTATTCTGTATTATAGAAGTATATCACGGTCGCCCGGAGGCGGTGGCAGAGCGCTATTGTAAGGCGTACATGCAGGAAAACTGGAAGAAGGCAGGACGTCTGTCAGATCTTCCGAAAAACGGATATGTAACGCAGGATGAATATGTAAGCTATATGAAGAAAAATGCAGTTACTGGGATTTCCGGTTATGAAATAAAAGAGACAAAGGAAAATCGTCAGACAGAGGTAGAATCCGGCGGAAAGCAGCGTGCATTTACCGTTGCATATAAGACAGAAGATAACAAAGAAAAGACGAAGATGCTTATTGTTCAAAAACAGAAAAAACGAAACTTTCTTTTTTTTACTGATTGGAAAGTATCATCAGACGAGATAGTAGCAAATGACTTTAATCTCTATCTTCCGGCAGGTTCAAAAGCCTGGATCGATGATATAAAACTGACGGAGGATTCTAAGCTGAAAGATGACTCTGACAATCTGGAACAATACAAAGTGTCATTGATTGAGGGGGAACATAAGATCAAGGTAAAAGTTCCGTGCTTCCGGATGTACCGGTCCGGGTTCCGGGCGTCAGATAAAGGAAATGCGACGATTTCTAAGATGAAGATATCGGAAAATGGGAAAAAGAAATTCAACAGAAAGATGCAGGACATCCTGAACGCATATGTGAAAGCTGCGAAGGCAGGCAAATCTTTCTCTGAAGTAGCAGGATTGTTTGAGAAGGATTCTTCCTGCAAAAAAGAGAACAAAGAATTCTATAATGACCTGAAGAAGCAGCTCGGTTCCGGAGACGGTTATATAACGAAAGAAGTAAAACTTGATAATTATGAAGGAAAATATGTGATCAGCGGTGTAACAGGAGTGGTCAGGGGAACGTTGTCCTATGATTATAAAGTTACTTTTAAAGAAGAAAATAAAAATGAGAGCCGGTCTGTGTCAGAAACAGGTGATGGCGTAGAAGATGCAGACGGAAGTTCGCAGATGAGCGCCGAATTTGTGTATCAGAATGGAAGTTATCAGCTGCGTTCCGTTAATCCCGGAAATATCTGGTATAAGCAGCTACAGTAGATTTATTCCCAAAAAGTTCTTTCAAAAAAATGTAAATAATATAGGAAAAAGCTTGCTTTTTAAGCCTGGATATGATACGATATTCGGGCGAATGGAAGTAGGCTTTTTTTTTATGCCTAAAATCGGGCAGCATCGCAAGCTGCCACGAAACACGTTAACTAAGAATATAAAGCGAGGTGGAAGTTGTGCGTACAAGAATCACATTGGAGTGTACAGAATGCAAGCAGCGTAACTACAACATGACAAAGGATAAGAAATCTCATCCGGAACGTATGGAAACCAAGAAGTACTGCAGATTCTGTAAGAAACACACATTGCACAAAGAGACAAAATAATCGCCGCAAGAAGGAGTGAATGTCGATGAGTGGTAAGAAAACTCAGAAAGAAAGCTGGTTCAAAGGTCTGAACAGAGAGTTCAAGAAGATCGTATGGCCAGACAAGATGACAGTTGCAAAAGAGACGGCAGCGGTTGTTTCTGTATCCGTGGTCCTGGGAGCGATTATCGCAGTTGTAGATTTTTTCGCCCAGTACGGAGTAGATTTATTAATTAAATAACTCAAAACGGACAAGAAAGGTGAGATTATGTCAGAGGCAAAATGGTACGTAGTTCATACCTATTCAGGGTACGAGAACAAAGTAAAAGCCAACATTGATAAGACAATCGAGAACAGACATCTTGAGGATCAGATCCTTGAAGTAAGAGTACCGCTGGAAGACGTTGTTGAGATGAAGAACGGTGTCCAGAAAGTATCTCAGAAAAAGATGTTTCCAGGCTATGTGTTGATACACATGATTATGAACGATGATACATGGTACGTTGTTCGTAATACAAGAGGTGTGACAGGATTTGTCGGACCTGGATCTAAGCCGGTGCCGCTTACAGATGCGGAGATGGCTCCTCTGGGAATCCAGAGAGAGGAAGTAGTCATGGACTACGAGGAGGGCGACACAGTCCAGGTAATCGCTGGAGCATGGGCAGATACGGTTGGTGTAATCCAGTCTATCAACATGCAGAAGCAGAGCCTTACTATTAATGTTGAGCTCTTCGGCCGCGAGACCCCGGTTGAAATTGGTTTCGCAGAAGTTAAGAAAATGTAACAGTAAGTGGGAGGGGCGTTGTATGTTCCCCGCCATCACCACAAGGAGGTAATTGAAATGGCAAAAAAAGTAGAAGGTTATATTAAATTACAGATCCCAGCCGGCAAAGCTACTCCGGCACCACCGGTTGGACCTGCTCTTGGTCAGCACGGTGTAAACATCGTTGAATTTACAAAACAGTTCAACGCTAAGACTGCAGATCAGGGAGATATGATCATCCCTGTAGTTATCACGGTTTACAATGACAGAAGTTTCAGCTTCATCACAAAGACACCACCGGCAGCAGTTCTGATCAAAAAGGCCTGCAACATCAAATCTGGTTCAGGTGTACCTAACAAAACAAAAGTTGCTACAATCACAAAAGCTCAGGTTGAGGAAATCGCTAAGACAAAGATGCCAGACCTGAATGCTGCTACAATCGAGAGCGCTATGAGCATGGTAGAAGGTACATGCCGTTCTATGGGTGTAACTGTAACAGAATAATTGATGAAGATTAATGTGGGAGGGTTATCCCGACAATACCACTAGGAGGTTTATAGAATGAAAAGAGGAAAGAAATACGTTGAAGCTGCGAAAACAATCGACAGAGGAACACTCTACGATGTAGCAGACGCAGTATCATTAGTTAAAAAGACTGCAACAGCAAAATTCGATGAGACAATTGAAGCTCATATCAGAACTGGATGTGACGGACGTCACGCTGACCAGCAGATTCGTGGAGCAGTTGTTCTGCCACACGGAACTGGTAAAAAGGTTCGTATTCTTGTATTTGCGAAAGATGCCAAAGCTGAAGAAGCTAAAGCAGCCGGAGCAGATTTCGTAGGTGGAGAAGAACTTATTCCTAAGATCCAGAATGAAAACTGGTTTGAATTCGATGTAGTAGTAGCTACACCAGACATGATGGGTGTTGTTGGACGTCTCGGACGTGTACTTGGACCTAAGGGATTAATGCCAAACCCGAAGGCTGGTACAGTAACAATGGACGTTACAAAAGCTATCCAGGAAATCAAAGCTGGTAAGATCGAGTACAGACTTGATAAGACAAACATTATCCATGTGCCAGTAGGTAAAGCAAGCTTTACTGAAGAACAGCTTACAGACAACTTCCAGACGCTTATTGATGCGATTAACAAAGTAAGACCTGCAGCAGTTAAGGGACAGTACCTTAAGAGCGTAACACTTACTTCAACAATGGGACCTGGTGTAAAAATCAACCCAATGAAGCTTGTTTAATCCGCAAGATAATAATGAATAAAAACTCCGTATACAGATGTGATGCTGTATACGGAGTTTTTTTATACCAAAGTTTTTTTGTAAAAGAAAATGAAAAATCTCTTGACAATAACACACGCATATGATAATATACTACAAGACTGCCGAAGACAGTAGGTGCTTGAAAGAGCGTAAGAACACATTTTATGCGGACGCCTACCGAGGAAAGATCGATACTAAAGTATGACTTATCAACCTCTATGTCTTTGGATATAGAGGTTTTTTACATTTATATCTGTCGGCGGTGTAAACTTACAAATCTACAAGGAGGTGCACCATTCGTGGCAAAAGTTGAATTAAAACAACCAGTTGTACAGGCTATTGCAGAGGACGTGAAAGACGCAACAAGCGTTGTCCTTGTTGACTACCGTGGACTGACTGTTGCAGAAGATACAGAGATGCGTAAACAGTTAAGAGAAGCAGGCGTTGTCTACAAAGTTTGTAAGAACACAATGATGAAGAGAGCTTTTGAAGGAACTGATTTCGCAGCATTAGATGAGCACTTAGAAGGACCAAGTGCTATCGCTATTTCTAAAGATGATGCAACAGCTCCGGCAAGAATCCTTTGCAAATTTGCAAAGAATGCAAAAGCCCTTGAATTAAAAGCAGGTGTGGTTGAAGGAACATTATATGATGTAGACGCATTAAATGAACTTGCTAAGATTCCTTCAAGAGAAGAGCTTCTTTCCAAATTACTTGGAAGCTTACAGTCACCTATCACAAACCTGGCTCGCGTTCTCAATCAGATCGCAGAAAAAGGTGGAGCAGATGCTTGTGAAGCAGCTCCGGCAGCAGAAGAAGCTGCAGAAGCACCAGCAGCTGAATAGGCTGATGGCAGCGTAATAATTTATTTCAAAAAAGAAAATAAGAAAAATGGAGGAAAATAAAATGGCAAAGTTAACAACAGAAGAATTTATTGAAGCTATCAAAGAGTTATCTGTATTAGAGTTAAATGATCTTGTAAAAGCTTGTGAAGAAGAATTTGGTGTATCCGCAGCAGCAGGTGTTGTAGTTGCAGCAGCTGGAGCAGAAGGTGGAGCAGCAGCAGAAGAGAAAGATGAGTTCGATGTAGAATTAGTTTCTGCAGGAGCAGCTAAGGTTAAAGTTATCAAAGTTGTTCGTGAAGTAACAGGACTTGGACTGAAAGAAGCTAAAGCATTAGTTGACGAAGCTCCAAAGGTAATCAAAGAAGGCGCTTCTAAAGCTGAGGCTGAAGAAATCAAGACTAAACTTGAAGCAGAAGGTGCTGAAGTTAACCTTAAATAATTCGAGTTTGATTGAATTATCAGGGCATTCCGGTGACGGGATGCCCTTTCGTATTATAAGGGATGCTGAATATAAGAAAGAACTGAAAAAATAGTGCGGATTTGCTTGACATACTTGACAGGCCTGTGCTATAGTAAAAAATGCGCTATTGTGGATAGTTATGCCATGATTTCGTGAAAAAAACAATAAATTGTGTTGTTTTTTGAGACTCTGCAAGTTATATGGGCGGTGAAAAGCCCAGCCAGAAAAATAAATGAGGAGTGAAACGTCAATATGGAGAAAAACAGAATTCGTCCTATTAAAAGTGGAAAAAGTTCACGAATGAGTTATGCCCGACAGAAAGAAGTCGTTCAGATGCCTAACTTGATCGAAGTTCAGACAGATTCTTACAAGTGGTTTCTGGATGAAGGGTTAAATGAAGTGTTCGATGACATTTCCCCAATTACAGATTACAGTGGAAAATTAAGCCTGGATTTCGTGGATTTTACTTTGTGTGAGAATGAAGTGAAATACACGATTGATGAGTGTAAAGAACGTGATGCAACATATGCTGCACCTCTGAAAGTCAAAGTAAGACTTCACAATAAAGAGACAGATGAGATCAATGAGCATGAGATCTTTATGGGAGATCTTCCACTGATGACAAGAACAGGTACCTTTGTGATCAATGGTGCGGAACGTGTAATTGTCAGCCAGTTAGTTCGTTCTCCTGGTATCTATTATGCCATTGCACATGACAAATTAGGTAAAAAACTGTATTCAGCTACCGTAATCCCGAACCGTGGTGCATGGCTGGAGTATGAGACGGATTCTAATGACGTTTTCTATGTACGTGTAGATAGAACAAGAAAGGTACCGATCACTGTGTTGATTCGTGCATTGGGAATCGGTACAAATCCAGAGATCATCGAACTCTTTGGAGAAGAGCCGAAGATCCTGGCAAGTTTTGAGAAAGATGCTGCAACGAATTATCAGGAAGGACTTCTGGAATTATATAAGAAGATCCGTCCGGGTGAACCTCTGGCAGTAGACAGTGCTGAAAGTCTGATCACAAGTATGTTCTTTGATCCGAGACGTTATGATCTTGCAAAAGTAGGACGTTACAAGTTCAATAAGAAGCTTGCGTTAAAGAACCGTATCAGTGGTCAGGTGCTGGCAGAAGATGTTGCAAGCCCAATGACAGGGGAAGTTCTGGCAGAAGCAGGAACCAAGATCACAAGAGAACTGGCTTCCGCAATCCAGAACAATGCAGTTCCATATGTATGGATCAGCGTAGAAGAGACAGAACGACCGATCAAGGTACTTTCAAATATGATGGTTGACCTTGATGCTGTTGTTGATGTGGATCCGGAAGAAGTAGGGGTTACAGAGCAGGTGTATTATCCTGTACTTGCTGGAATTCTGGAAGAGACAGCCGGAGACATTGATGAATTAAAGGATGCAATCAAGAGAGACATCCACGATCTGATTCCAAAGCATATCACAAAAGAAGATATCTTAGCTTCTATTAACTATAATATGCATCTGGAATATGGCATCGGAACAGATGATGATATCGACCACCTGGGTAACAGACGTATCCGTTCTGTAGGAGAGCTGCTTCAGAATCAGTACAGAATCGGTCTTTCCCGTCTGGAAAGAGTGGTTCGTGAAAGAATGACAACACAGGATATGGAGGGCATTTCTCCACAGTCCCTGATCAATATCAAGCCTGTAACAGCAGCAGTGAAAGAATTCTTCGGATCTTCCCAGCTGTCACAGTTCATGGATCAGAACAATCCGCTTGGTGAGCTGACTCATAAGAGACGTCTTTCAGCGTTAGGACCTGGTGGTCTGTCAAGAGACCGTGCAGGATTCGAGGTACGAGATGTACACTATTCTCACTACGGAAGAATGTGTCCGGTAGAGACACCTGAAGGACCTAACATCGGTCTGATCAACTCTCTTGCAAGTTATGCAAGAATTAATGAGTATGGATTTATCGAGGCTCCATACCGTAAGATCAACCATGATGATCCGACTAATCCGGTAGTAACAGATGAAGTTGTATACATGACAGCGGATGAAGAAGATAATTATCATGTAGCACAGGCGAACGAGCAGTTGGACGAAGAAGGACATTTTGTACGTAAAAATGTATCTGGTCGTTACCGTGAAGAGACACAGGAATATGAAAGAAGAATGTTCGATTATATGGACGTATCTCCTAAGATGGTATTCTCTGTGGCTACAGCTTTAATCCCATTCCTTCAGAATGATGATGCGAACCGTGCCCTGATGGGATCAAACATGCAGCGTCAGGCAGTACCGCTCCTGTTTACCGAGGCTCCGGCAGTAGGAACAGGTATGGAAGAAAAAGCTGCCGTTGACTCCGGTGTATGTGTGGTCGCTGAAGAAGGCGGTACAGTAGAACGTTCTACTTCTACAGAGATTACAGTTCGTCAGGATGACGGAAAACTGAAAAAATATAAATTAACAAAATTCCAGAGAAGTAACCAGAGCAACTGTTATAACCAGAGACCAATCGTCTTCAAAGGAGACAGAGTCGAAAAAGGCGAGGTTATTGCAGATGGACCATCTACATCTAATGGTGAACTTGGACTTGGAAAGAACCCGCTGATCGGATTCATGACATGGGAAGGTTACAACTACGAGGATGCTGTTTTGCTTAGTGAAAGACTGGTGCAGGATGATGTATATACTTCTATTCATATTGAAGAATATGAAGCAGAAGCACGTGATACAAAGCTTGGACCAGAAGAGATCACACGCGACATTCCAGGTGTTGGTGATGATGCACTGAAGAATCTGGATGAAAGAGGAATCATCCGTGTCGGAGCAGAAGTCCGTGCCGGAGATATCCTGGTAGGTAAGGTTACTCCTAAGGGAGAGACAGAGCTTACAGCTGAAGAAAGACTGCTTCGTGCAATCTTCGGTGAGAAAGCCCGTGAAGTAAGAGATACTTCTCTTAAAGTACCTCATGGAGAATATGGTATTGTAGTGGATGCAAAGGTATTTACAAGAGAGAATGGTGATGAGATGTCACCTGGAGTAAACCAGTCAGTCCGTATCTATATTGCACAGAAGAGAAAAATCTCTGTCGGTGACAAGATGGCCGGACGTCATGGTAACAAGGGTGTCGTTTCCCGTGTACTTCCGGTTGAAGACATGCCATTCCTGCCGAATGGACGTCCACTGGATATCGTGCTGAATCCACTGGGTGTACCGTCACGTATGAATATCGGTCAGGTCCTGGAGATTCACCTGTCCCTGGCTGCAAAAGCACTTGGATTCAACATCGCAACTCCTGTATTTGACGGAGCGAACGAGATTGATATTATGGATACTCTTGATCTGGCAAATGATTATGTCAACTTAAGCTGGGAAGAGTTTGAAGCAAAACATAAAGAAGAACTTCTTCCGGAAGTACTGCAGTATCTGTCAGACAACAGAGAACACAGAAAACTCTGGAAAGGTGTTCCGCTTTCAAGAGATGGTAAGGTCCGCCTGCGTGACGGACGTACGGGTGAGTACTTCGACAGCCCGGTAACCATCGGACACATGCATTACCTGAAACTGCACCACCTGGTAGACGACAAGATCCATGCACGTTCTACAGGTCCTTACTCACTGGTTACACAGCAGCCATTAGGAGGAAAGGCTCAGTTCGGTGGACAGCGTTTCGGAGAAATGGAGGTATGGGCACTGGAGGCTTATGGTGCATCATACACACTGCAGGAAATCTTGACTGTGAAGTCAGATGATGTCATCGGACGTGTGAAGACTTACGAAGCAATCATCAAGGGTGAGAATATTCCTGAACCGGGAATTCCGGAATCCTTCAAGGTATTGCTCAAAGAGTTACAGTCACTCGGACTGGACGTACGTGTCTTACGTGATGACAATACAGAAGTGGAGATTATGGAAACTTCCGATATGGGAGAGACAGATTTCCGTTCTCTGATCGAGGGAGACAGAAGATATCGTAATGATGATGACGAAGACTTTGGTAAACACGGATACAGCAAACAGGAATTCCAGGGTGAAGAGCTGGTTGATGTAGAAGAAGAACCAGAATCAGACGATGATTTCGATATGAATTTTGAAGAAAATGATGACTATGATTTCGGCGATTCATCTGATGATGAATAGGAAGGGGTCCAAAGTATGCCAGAAAATAATAAGGAACAAACTTATCAGCCAATGACTTTTGATGCGATCAAGATCGGTTTGGCATCACCTGAAAAGATTCTGGAATGGTCAAAAGGAGAAGTTACCAAACCAGAGACCATCAACTATAGAACTTTAAAACCTGAAAAAGACGGACTGTTCTGCGAAAAGATTTTCGGACCAAGCAAGGACTGGGAATGCCATTGTGGAAAGTACAAAAAGATCCGCTATAAAGGTGTGGTCTGCGACCGTTGTGGTGTTGAAGTAACAAAAGCAAGTGTACGTCGTGAGCGCATGGGCCATATCGCCCTTGCTGCTCCGGTATCGCACATCTGGTACTTCAAGGGAATTCCAAGCCGTATGGGACTGATTCTTGATCTGTCCCCGAGAACATTGGAAAAAGTACTGTATTTCGCTTCTTATATCGTACTGGATAAAGGTGAGTCAGATCTGATGTACAAACAGGTATTATCAGAGGCTGAATATCAGGAAGCAAGAGAAAAATGGGGAAGCACATTCCGTGTAGGAATGGGTGCAGAATCCATCAAAGAACTTCTTGAGAACATTGATCTTGAGAAAGAATATACAGAATTGACAGAAGGCTTGAAAGGTGCAACCGGACAGAAACGAGCAAGAATCGTAAAACGTCTGGAAGTAGTAGAAGCTTTCCGTGAGTCTGGAAACAAGCCAGAATGGATGATCATGACAAATATCCCGGTTATCCCACCGGATCTTCGTCCAATGGTACAGCTGGATGGCGGACGTTTTGCGACATCTGACCTGAATGATCTGTACAGAAGAATCATCAACAGAAATAACCGTCTGAGACGTCTTCTTGAATTAGGCGCACCGGACATTATTGTTAGAAATGAAAAGAGAATGCTTCAGGAAGCTGTAGATGCTCTGATTGACAATGGCCGCCGCGGACGTCCGGTAACAGGACCTGGTAACCGTGCACTGAAATCTCTTTCCGATATGCTGAAAGGTAAGTCCGGACGTTTCCGTCAGAACTTGCTTGGTAAGCGTGTTGACTATTCCGGACGTTCCGTTATCGTTGTAGGACCGGAACTTAAGATCTACCAGTGTGGTCTGCCGAAAGAAATGGCAATTGAGCTGTTCAAACCATTTGTTATGAAAGAACTGGTTCAGAACGGAACAGCACACAATATTAAAAATGCTAAGAAGATGGTAGAAAGACTTCAGCCGGAAGTATGGGATGTTCTGGAAGAAGTAATCAAAGAGCATCCGGTTATGCTGAACCGTGCTCCTACACTGCACAGACTTGGTATTCAGGCATTTGAACCGATTCTTGTAGAAGGTAAGGCTATCAAGCTTCATCCACTGGTTTGTACAGCGTTCAACGCCGATTTCGACGGAGACCAGATGGCTGTCCATCTTCCACTTTCCGTAGAAGCACAGGCAGAGTGCCGTTTCTTACTTCTGTCACCGAACAACTTACTGAAGCCGTCTGATGGTGGTCCGGTAGCCGTTCCTTCACAGGATATGGTACTTGGTATCTATTATCTGACTCAGGAGCGTCCTGGTGCCAAGGGAGAAGGCATGATCTTCAAGAGTTTCAACGAAGCACTTCTTGCTTATGAAAATGCTGCCGTAACACTTCATTCACGTGTAAAAGTACGTGTATCCAAGAAGATGGCAGATGGAACAGTGAAGACAGGAACGGTAGAATCTACAGTCGGACGTTTCATGTTTAATGAGATCATTCCACAGGATTTGGGATTTGTAGACCGTGACGTAGAAGGAAATGAATTGCTTCTGGAAGTTGATTTCCATGTAGGAAAGAAACAGCTGAAACAGATTCTTGAAAAAGTTATCAATACACATGGAGCTACTGCTACAGCAGAAGTACTCGACCATGTAAAGGCTATGGGTTACAAGCTTTCAACAAGAGCTGCCATGACCGTATCCATTTCTGACATGACGGTACCTCCGCAGAAACCGGAGATGATCAAAAATGCGCAGGATACTGTAGATAAGATTACAAAGAACTTCAAACGTGGTCTCATTACAGAAGAAGAAAGATATAAAGAAGTTGTAGAGACATGGAAAGCAACTGACGATGCCCTTACAAAGGCGCTGCTTGACGGTCTTGATAAATATAACAACATTTTCATGATGGCAGATTCCGGAGCCCGTGGATCTGACAAACAGATCAAACAGCTTGCAGGTATGCGTGGTCTGATGGCCGATACAACAGGTCATACGATCGAGCTGCCAATTAAATCAAACTTCCGTGAAGGTCTTGATGTACTGGAATACTTCATGTCTGCACATGGAGCTCGAAAAGGTATGTCCGATACAGCTCTTCGTACAGCCGATTCAGGATATCTGACAAGACGTCTGGTAGACGTATCACAGGAACTGATCATTCACGAAGTAGACTGTGCAAAACCGGGAGCACCGATTCCTGGAATGTATGTAAAAGCATTCATGGATGGAAACGAAGTGATCGAAAGTCTGCAGGATCGTATCACAGGACGTTATATCTGTGAGAACATCGTAGATAAAGATGGTAACATCCTTGTAAAGGCAAATCACATGGTAACACCGAAACGTGCAGAGCTGATCTGTAAAAAGGGTGTTGACGAGAAGGGCGAGCCGCTGACACAGATTAAGATCCGTACAATCCTTACATGCCGTTCACATAATGGTGTATGTGCAAAATGTTACGGATCCAACATGGCAACAGGTGAGCCGGTACAGGTTGGAGAAGCTGTCGGAATCATCGCCGCACAGTCAATCGGAGAACCTGGTACACAGCTTACTATGAGAACATTCCATAGTGGTGGTGTAGCCGGTGGAGATATCACACAGGGTCTTCCTCGTGTCGAGGAGCTTTTCGAGGCAAGAAAGCCTAAGGGACTTGCAATTATCACAGAAATCGCAGGAACTGCTAACTTAAATGACACGAAGAAGAAACGTGAGATCATTGTGACAAATAAAGAAACAGGTGAATCCAAAGCATATCTGATCCCTTATGGATCACGTATCAAGGTGGCTGACGGCGCAGAACTGGAAGCCGGTGATGAACTGACAGAAGGTAGTGTAAATCCACACGATATTCTGAGAATCAAAGGACTTCGTGCTGTACAGGATTACATGATCCAGGAAGTTCAGAGAGTATATCGTCTGCAGGGTGTAGAAATCAACGATAAGCATATCGAGGTTATCGTTCGTCAGATGCTGAAGAAGATACGTATCGAAGAGTCCGGAGACACAGAATTCCTTCCGGGAACAAATGTTGACAGACTTGAGTTTGAGGATGTAAATGAAGCTTTGGAAGCAGAAGGTAAAGAACCTGCAACAGGTGAGCAGATCATCATGGGTATTACAAAAGCTTCCCTTGCTACGAATTCATTCCTGTCTGCCGCTTCCTTCCAGGAGACAACAAAAGTCCTGACCGAAGCTGCTATTAAGGGTAAGGTTGATCCGCTGGTAGGTCTGAAAGAGAATGTTATCATTGGTAAACATATTCCTGCCGGAACAGGTATGAGAAAGTATCGTGACATCAAGTTGAACACAGAGATGGAAATGGAAGACGAACTGGACTTTGAGGACGATTTTGATTTTGAATTCAAAGATGCAGATGAGATGAATCAGGAGATTACTCTTGATGAAGGAACAGAAGATGCAGTAGAAGATATTGCAGAAGAAACAGTTGCTGTATCTGAAGATGAAGAATAAAATATAAGTCAAATAAAAAGAAAGTGTTCACACTGAAAAGTGTGGACATTTTCTTTTTTTAATGAAGAATAAGTTAATATCACTAACGTTTACTGTTATTTGTATATATAAATTGACTTTTATATTTAAAAAGTTTATAATAATTGTCAGTGAGAATCAGCGAAAATAGTAACAGATTCTGTCAACATTTTAAGAAAGGTTGGGGTTCTATTATGGATCAAGGTAAACTTACAAGAATATTAAAATCAATGGAGGAGCATGAGGTTCCGCAGATGATCGTTTCTGACCCGGTTGCGATCTTCTATCTGACAGGCAAGTGGATTTTCCCGGGAGAAAGACTTCTGGCATTGTATCTGAATGTGAACGGAAATCATAAAATGGTAATCAACAAATTATTTCCACAGGAATCAGATCTTGGCGTAGATATTATCTATTATGATGACATTGAAGACGGAGTAGAGATCTTAAGCAAGTATGTAGATAAAGATAAGACAATGGGAATTGATAAAACATGGCCGTCAAAATTCCTTATTCGTCTGCAGGAGTTAGGCGGAGGAAGTAAATTTGTAAACGGATCTCCGATCATCGATTATATCCGTATGGTAAAAGATGAGAAAGAAAAAGATCTTATGAGAAAATCTTCTAAGTTAAATGATATTGCTATGGAAAAGATCATTCCATGGGTAGCAAAAGGATTAACTGAGAAAGAATTAAATGCAAAAATGCGTGAAATTTACAAAGAAATCGGATGTGAAGATGTATCGTTCGATCCAATTACAGCATACGGACATGGCGCTGCAGATCCACATCATGTAACAGATGATTCCAAAGGAAAACGCGGAGATTGTGTAATTCTTGATATCGGTGGATTTAAAGATAACTATGCATCAGATATGACAAGAACTGTATTCATCGGTGAAGTATCTGACCGTGCAAAAGAAATTTATGATATCGTAGTTGAAGCAAACAGAAGAGGTATCGAAGCTGCCAAACCGGGAAATAGAATGTGCGATGTTGACCTTGCTGCAAGAAATTACATCGAGGAAAAAGGATTTGGCGAGTATTTCACACACAGAACAGGACATTCTATCGGACTGGAAGATCACGAATTTGGTGATGTATCATCTGTTAATACTGACATCATCAAGGTTGGACAGTGCTTCTCAGTAGAGCCGGGAATCTATCTCCCGGATGAGAACATCGGTGTTCGTATCGAAGACCTTGTAATCATCACAGAAGATGGATGTGAAGTTCTGAATGACTTTACTAAAGACCTGATCGTTGTACCGGAAGAGTAAAATATCAGAATACATATTTCGCACAGAAATGGAGAAAATGCAGATGACAAGAGATCAGGCGTATGAAATCTTAACAAAATACATGAAAGGTGAGAATTATATTACACATTCTCTGGCAGTTGAGGCTATTATGAAGGGATTGGCCAAACGTCTTGCGCCGGACGAGGTGGAATATTGGGGAATTGCAGGATTGCTGCATGATCTGGATGAAGAGCAATGTGACTGGGAGCATGACTTAAGTGTACACGGACCGACATCGGTAGAAATCTTAAAAAAAGAAGGGATTGATGATCCTGTATTATTTGGAGCAATCTGTGCACATAATCCGAAAAGTGGCGTGAAAGCGAAAACAAAAATCCAATATGCACTTTTAGCGGCAGATCCAATGAGTGGTTTCTTAAAAGCGGTTGCGCAGATTTACCCGGATAAAAAGATTGCAAGTGTAAAAAGAAAGTCCGTTATAAAACGTTTTAATGAAGCACGATTTGCGAAAGGTGCCAATCGTGATTACATGGAAAGTATTGAATTTACAGGGCTGATGCTGGAGGACCTGATTGATATCGGATTGGAAGAAATGTGTGCGATCTCTGATGAATTAGGATTATAACAAAGTATAAAAATGGTGTTGTAAGAAATATAGATCTTACAACACCATTTATAATATATCATTAATTATTCATAACGCTCATCGATGACACGTTTTGTCTTCTTTTCGCTTCGAGGTAATAATCCGATTTCAACAACTTTAACTAACGGTGTAAAGCCTATGCGGCTTTTGACGGTAGCTGCGATTCGTTTGGCAAGATCAAGGAAGTCAACCGTTCCATTTGTTTCAACATAGATTCGCATGGTGTCTTTTCCGTCAAGATGAGAAATGCGGATCTGATATTCACTGGATACTTCAGAAAATCCTTTTAAGATTTCCTCAATCTGAGCTGGGAACACATTTACACCCTTGATCTTCATCATATCATCGGTACGTCCCATAATAGTATCGAGCCGTGGGAATCTGCTTCCGCAAGGACATTCTCCCGGAATGATGCGGGAAAGATCATGTGTGCGGTAGCGGATAAGAGGTGCTCCTTCTTTGACCAGGGTGGTAATGACGATTTCTCCGAGTTCTCCGTCCGGAAGTACTTCACCGGTTACAGGGTCGATGATCTCAATGTAAATATAATCATCCCAGTAGTGCATACCACAGTCATGGGAACAGCTGATTCCGATTCCCGGTCCATAGATTTCCGTCAGGCCATAGATATCATAGAGTTCAATTCCAAGTTCTTCCGTGATACGCCGGCGCATTTTTTCACCCCAGCGTTCAGAACCAATGATTCCTTTCTTCAGATGGATCTTGTTTTTGATTCCTCTTTTTTGGATTTCTTCTGCAAGAAGCAGGGCGTAAGAGGAAGTAGAACCGAGAACGGTTGTCTTCATATCCATCATCATCTGAAGCTGTTTGTCGGTGTTTCCGGGTCCCATAGGAATAACCATGCTTCCTAATCTTTCGGCACCTGCCTGAAATCCGATTCCGGCAGTCCAGAGTCCGTATCCGGGTGTGATCTGGATACGGTCCAGATTTGTAAGACCGGCCAATTCATAGCAGCGTTGAAACATGATTGCCCAGTCGTCTACATCTTTCTGAGTATATGGAATGATGACCGGCAGTCCGGTGGTACCGGAAGAAGAGTGGATTCGGACAATCTTTTCTTCAGGTGCAGTCATCAGACCAAGAGGATAAGCATTTCTTAAATCATTTTTCTCAGAAAACGGAAGCTTTTGAAAATCTTCCGCTGACTGTATACTGGTAACACCGGCTTCTTCTAATTTCTTTCCATAGAAACTTTCCGCTTTCAGGAGCGCCTGTATCTGATTATTTACCTGTGCGATTTGTGTCTCTGTAATCTGCATATGTCGTGTTCCTGCCTTTCTTTGTTATATGTTATAGTTTAATGCCCGGAGATTCATTTCATGGAATTTCTCGGGAAGTGTATATTTCATAATGTCTTCAATTTCAGAGATTGTAAAGTCCAGTACTCCGGTCCGTATGGCTGCGCCAAGAAGCACCATGTTCAGTACTTTGGAAGAACCAATGTCTGCACATGCCTGATCTGCATTTACAAGAGTCAGATTAGGAACAGCCGCTTTTAGATATTCAAGCATCTGAGGTGCATCATAATCTGATCCGCTTAAGGTAGCAGTAACTGGTTTAACAGCTCGGGTGCTGACAACAATATGTCCGTGGTCTTTGAGATAGGGAAGCATACGGACTGTCTCACCTGGTTCGAAGCCGATGATCAGATCGGCAGTTCCTGTTTCGATCATTGGCGAATAGAGATTATCACCCATACGAAGATGACTGAATACACTACCACCACGCTGAGCCATACCGATGGTCTCGGCACTCATGACAGGAATATCTTTACTCATAGCTGCTGCGGCAAGAAGTTTGGAAGCGAGGACGGTTCCCTGACCGCCGACGCCGCACAGGACAATGTTTTTTTGATTATTCATGTTTTTTACCTCCTATAATAGCAGCTGTAGGGCATACCTGACTGCATAATCCGCAGCCGGTACACATCGTATCATCAATGCAGACATTACCGTTGTCAAGTACAATGGCAGGGCATCCAAGTTCACGGATACATTTTTTACATCCGATACATTTTTCGGCATCTATATGAAGAGAAAACTCCGGCTTGGTGATGGCTATACATGGTGATTTGAATATAATAGCTTTTACACCTGTCTTATCAGCCATTTCCCGGACGCATGCTACAGATGAGTTCAAATCCAGCGGATTTACAGTCTTAACATCTGTAACGCCGATTCCGCGGAGGACTTGTTCGATATTAATCTTTTGCACGATCTCCCCCATCACTGTGCGGCCGGTTCCAGGGTGTGGCTGATGTCCGGTCATGGCTGTGGTAGAGTTATCCAGAACGATCAGTATCATATTCGCCTGATTGTACACGGCATTGACAACACCTGTGATCGCAGAGGCGAAGAAGGTCGAGTCTCCGACAAACGCAAAGCATGTGGTGTCAGGTTCCACTTTTTCGATACCTTGTGCGATATTCAATCCGGCACCCATACACAGACAGGTATCAACCATATCGAGAGGAAGGGCATTTCCGAGCGTATAACATCCGATATCCCCGCAGAAAACGGTTTTCTTTCCTTTCATAGCTTTTTTTACGGCGTAGAAAGAAGCTCTGTGAGGACATCCGGCGCAAAGTACCGGCGGGCGGACCGGCAGTGCCGGCGGTTCCGGAAAATCAGTGGTGACAGGGGAGGTAAGACCAAGGAATGTGTTAATATAGGTAGTTATAGTGTCACGGGTGTTTTCTCCGGCACAGGCAGTATGACCACTGAGTTTTCCGTTAATTCTGGTTGGAAGATGATATTTTCCGCATATATAGATCAGCTCACGTTCGATGACAGGATCAAGTTCTTCCAGGCAGAGAACTTCATCAAGTCCAGAAAGGAAATCTACTGCTAATTTTTCCGGAAATGGATGAGGCGTGGCAATTTTTAAAGTCTTTACCATACCGGTCTTTTTTAATGTTTCCATCGTGTAGGTATAGCTGATCCCTCCGGTGGCGATTCCTTTTTTTGAATCCTTGAAAGCATCGCAGGATGGATGAATTGTATTTTTCTCATAAGAAGAAAAGATATCGGATAATTCCTGATTACGTGCTTCGATTTTTTTGTGATTCATGAAAGATAATCTAGGAAAGATAACCCAGCGTTTGGAATCTTTGATAAAACCTTCCGGCTGGTGGTGGGTATATTCTGTCTCATCTTTTACCATGATAGACGCGTAGCCATGACAGACACGTGTGGTTGGACGTAAGAATACCGGAGTACCGTATTTTTCTGAATATTCAAAAGCTTCCTGGATCATCTCATAAGCCTCATGCGCAGAAGATGGGTCGAAACAAGGCAGCTTGGAAAATCTGGAAAAATGTCTGGTATCCTGCTCTGTCTGAGAAGAAATCGGACCCGGATCATCTGCTACGAGAATGACCATTCCGCCTTTGATCCCGACGTACTCGAGACTCATCAGCGGATCGGAAGCAACATTTAATCCGACCTGCTTCATGGTTACCATGGATCTTGCACCGGCATAAGAAGCTCCGGCAGCCAGTTCCATGGCCGCTTTTTCGTTCACGGACCATTCCACATACACATCATCCGGCCGGTGTTTTGCTATAGTTTCCAGAACTTCCGTAGAAGGGGTTCCGGGATAACCGGCTACGACATTAACTCCGGCAGCAATTGCACCGAGGGCAATTGCTGCATTTCCCATTAAAAATTCTTTATGCATAATCATATCACCTCTAATTGTACGAATTCGTTATTTAAATAGTATAATATGTCTGATAAAGAAATGCAATCTTTTGGTAACGTGATAAAGTGGAATAAAGCAAGGGAAACGAAGAATGTCTTTTCGGGAATACAAGGATATGATAGAATAACACTACCAGATAGATTGTGACAGGTATCAGAAAATAAAAAGAGGTATGTAAGATGAAAAAATATGATTATTTAGTAGTCGGGTCAGGATTATATGGGGCAGTGTTTGCCCGTGAAGCAAAAAAAGCGGGAAAATCTGTTCTGGTAATTGATAAACGTCCGAATATTGCGGGAAATGTATATACAGAGGATGTAGAAAAAATTCATGTACATAAGTATGGTGCACATATTTTTCATACAAATAATAAGAAAGTATGGAATTATATTACGCAGTTTGCGGAGTTTAACAGATTTACGAATTCACCGGTAGCGAATTATAAGGGTGAGTTATATTCACTTCCTTTTAATATGTATACATTTAACAAGATGTGGGGAGTGGTGACACCGGAAGAAGCAGAGGCGAAGATAGAAGAGCAGAGAAAGGAAATTACGGGAGAGCCAAAGAATCTGGAAGAGCAGGCAGTTTCACTGGTTGGAAGAGATATCTATGAGAAATTGATCAAGGGTTATACAGAGAAGCAGTGGGGACGTGACTGCACAGAACTTCCGGCATTTATTATCAAGAGACTTCCGGTGCGTCTGACATTCGACAATAATTATTTCAATGCAATGTATCAGGGAATTCCTGTGGGAGGGTACACGAAGATGGTAGAGAATCTTCTGGATGGCATAGAGATCCGTCTGAACACAGAATATCTGGAGCATAAAGAGGAATTAGATGCGCTGGCAGAAAAAGTAGTTTATACAGGACCGATCGATGCTTATTTTGAATATAAACTCGGAACGTTGGAGTACCGCTCTGTAAGATTTGAGACGGAACTTTTAGACAAGCCGAATTTCCAGGGGAATGCAGCTGTAAACTACACAGACAGAGAGACGCCTTGGACACGTATCATCGAGCATAAGTGGTTCGAATTTGGAAAGGATTCAGAAGGAAATGATATTCCAAAGACTGTGATCAGCCGGGAATACAGCTCTGAATGGAAATTGGGTGACGAACCATATTATCCGGTCAATGATGAAAAAAATGGAGCATTGTACGCAGAATACAAAAAATTAGCAGAAAAAGAAGAGAAAGTGATCTTCGGAGGCCGTCTCGGGGAATATAAATATTATGATATGGATGCTGTCATAGCATCAGCGTTAGAACGTTGTGAAAAGGAACTCGGAATTATAACCGGGTAATAATGAAAAACGTATGCATAGAAGCAATTGTCTTTGCACATATGCATACTTTTTTGCCATTTTTGCTTGAACTTGAGTCTAATACCAACTATAATGGGGGCAGTTGCTTTGTGAAAGATAGACGATATATTATTTTAGGAGAATAGATATGGGAAGATATTTCGGAACAGATGGTTTCCGTGGCGAAGCCAATAATAACTTAACAGCAGATCATGCATATAAAATCGGAAGATTTCTCGGATGGTACTATGGAGAAGTAAAACATCAGAATGGTGATGATACACCGGCACGTATTGTAATTGGAAAGGATACGAGACGTTCCAGCTATATGTTCGAATATACATTGGTAGGTGGACTTGTTGCATCGGGAGCAGATGCTTACCTGCTTCATGTTACAACAACACCATCTGTTGCTTATGTGGCAAGAACGGATGAATTTGATTGCGGGATCATGATTTCTGCAAGCCATAATCCGTATTATGACAACGGAATCAAACTGATCAACGGTAATGGCGAGAAGATGGATGAGGGAACGATCGCACTGGTAGAAGACTATCTGGATGGAAAACTGGAAGTATTTGGGGAAAAGTATGAAGAGATTCCATTTGCACATACATCTAAGATTGGACGTACGGTAGACTATGTATCAGGAAGAAACCGTTACATCGGATATCTGATTTCACTTGGACTTTATTCTTTCAAGGGTGTGAAAGTCGGACTGGATTGTGCGAACGGAAGTTCATGGAATCTGGCAAAGTCTGTATTTGATGCACTTGGAGCCAAGACATATGTGATCAATGCAGAGCCGGACGGAACGAATATCAATAACAATGCAGGATCTACACACATCGGCGGCCTGCAGAAATTTGTTGCCGAGAATGGTCTGGATGTTGGATTTGCATATGACGGAGATGCTGACAGATGTCTCTGTGTAGATGAAAAAGGGAATCTGATAGATGGAGATGCGATTCTTTATATTTATGGAAAATATATGAAAGAACGTGGCAAACTGGAAAACAATACGGTTGTTACAACAGTTATGTCTAATTTTGGATTATACAAAGCATTCGATGAGGCAGGGATTGATTATGCAAAGACTGCAGTCGGAGACAAATATGTATACGAATATATGACAAACAATGGATGCATTCTCGGAGGGGAACAGTCCGGCCATATTATTTTCTCAAAATATGCTTCCACAGGAGACGGTATCCTTACCAGTCTTAAGATGATGGAAGTTATGATGGCAAGAAAGAAGAAAATGAGTGAACTCATGGAAGGGCTTCATATTTATCCACAGGTTCTGGAGAATGTACGTGTGACAGATAAGAAAGCAGCGCAGGACGATGCGGATGTACAGAGCGCGGTACGGGCAGTAACAGAAGCCCTTGGAGATACCGGACGTATCCTTGTGCGGGAATCCGGAACAGAACCACTTCTCAGAGTTATGGTAGAAGCAGAGACAGAAGAAATCTGTAAAAAATATGTAGATAAGGTTGTAGATGTCGTTAAGAAAAAAGGATATGTGATCGGCTAAAGCAGCGGACCTGAGGCGGAGATAAGATACATAAATACCAGAAATGGAATAGATTATATTAAGAATAATACAGGGAGAAAAAACGAATTATGTGTGGAATTGTAGGATTTACAGGTGAACACCAGGCAGCACCGATCTTGTTGGATGGTTTGTCAAAACTGGAATATCGTGGTTACGACTCGGCAGGAATTGCTATACGTGACGGCAGTGCAGATGCAGAGATCATTAAGGCAAAAGGCAGACTGAAAGTTCTTGCTGAGAAGACGAATGATGGTGAATCCGTAAAAGGAACCTGCGGTATCGGTCATACAAGATGGGCAACACATGGAGAACCATCTGAGAATAATGCACATCCTCATGCAAGTGATGATGGAAATGTTGTGGCTGTTCATAATGGTATTATTGAAAACTATCAGGAATTAAAGGATAAACTTGTCCGTAAAGGGTATACATTCTATTCTGAGACAGACACGGAAGTAGCAGTAAAACTGATCGATTATTATTATAAAAAATATGAGGGGACTCCAGTAGATGCGATCAATCATGCGCTGGTACGGATCAGAGGCTCCTACGCATTGGCAATTATGTTCAGGGATTATCCGGAAGAAATCTACGTAGCAAGAAAGGACAGTCCGATGATCCTTGGAGTTGCGAACGGAGAATCCTATATTGGTTCCGATGTTCCTGCAATTCTGAAATATACGAGAGATGTATACTATATCGGTAACCAGGAGATGGCACGTGTCCGTAAAGGTGAGATTACATTCTATAACCTGGATGGAGAAGAGATTGAAAAAGAATTAAAGACGGTTGAATGGGACGCAGAGGCAGCAGAAAAATCAGGATATGAGCATTTCATGATCAAGGAAATACATGAGCAGCCAAAGGCAGTTTCAGATACACTGAATTCTGTTATAAAAGACGGAATGATTGATCTTTCAGAGGTCGGACTTTCGGAAGAAGAGATCAAAGAGATCAGCCAGATTTATATCGTGGCATGTGGATCGGCATATCATGTCGGAGTGGCAGCACAGTATGTCATGGAAGATCTGGCAAGAATTCCGGTACGTGTAGAACTTGCATCAGAATTCCGCTATCGTAATCCGATTCTTGATCCGAAAGGACTGGTAGTCATTATCAGCCAGTCAGGAGAGACCGCAGACAGTCTGGCAGCACTCAGAGAATCAAAGAAACAGGGAGTAAAGACACTTGGTATCGTGAATGTAATCGGTTCTTCTATTGCCAGAGAGGCCGACAATGTATACTATACACTGGCAGGACCGGAGATTGCAGTTGCGACAACAAAAGCATACAGCACACAGTTGATCGCAGCTTATACACTTGCAATTCAGTTTGCAAAGATCAGAGGACAGATTACAGAAGAACAGTATGCCGGATATATTGAAGAACTTCAGAGCATTCCAGAGAAAATTCAAAGAATTATCGAGGATAAAGAGAGACTTCAGTGGTTTGCATCCAAACAGGTGAATGCGAAAGACATTTTCTTTATCGGTCGTGGAATTGATTATGCGATTTCCCTTGAGGGAAGCCTTAAGATGAAAGAAATCAGCTATATTCATTCGGAGGCATATGCAGCAGGAGAATTGAAGCACGGAACGATTTCCCTGATTGAAGATGGTACACTGGTTATCGGAGTACTGACACAGCCGGAATTATATGAAAAGACACTGAGCAACATGGTAGAGTGTAAGAGCCGTGGCGCATATCTGATGGGACTTACAACATTTGGACATTATAATATTGAAGAAAACGCAGATTTTTCTGTATATATTCCAAAGACAGACCCTCATTTTGCAACATCACTTGCAGTTATTCCGCTGCAGTTACTTGGATATTATGTATCAGTAGCAAAAGGTCTGGATGTAGATAAACCAAGAAACCTTGCAAAGAGTGTAACAGTAGAATAGAAATGAACAGGGTGGGATATGGCATGATAAACAGTCATGGTATATCCCGCTTTTTTGTGCTATACTGATTTTAACTGTAAAAAAGACAAATAAACAAAGGAGAAAGAGAATTATGAAAACAGCATTAGTCATCATGGCTGCAGGAATGGGTTCGCGTTTTGGCGGCGGAATTAAGCAACTGGAACCGGTAGGCCCAAATGGGGAGATCATTATGGATTATTCCATTCATGATGCAATAGAGGCCGGATTTAATAAAGTAGTATTTATCATTCGTAAGGATATCAGAGATGCATTCCATGATGCGATCGGAAAAAGAATTGAAGGAATCTGTAATGAACTGAATATAGAATTTGCTTATGCATATCAGGAGTTGGATGATCTTCCGAAAGGAATTGAAAAGCCGGCCAAGAGAAGCAAGCCGTGGGGAACAGGACAGGCGGTACTGGTATGTAAAGATATTATCAAAGAGCCGTTCGTAGTTATTAATGCAGATGACTATTATGGAAAAGAAGCATTTGTAAAGATTCATGAGTTCCTTGTGGAAAATTATACACCGGAAAAATCAAAAGAACTTTGCATGGCCGGATTCATTCTCGGCAATACTTTAAGTGATAATGGAACTGTTACAAGAGGAATTTGTGCAGTAGATGAGAATGATTATCTGACAGATGTCGTAGAAACTTATGAAATCAAAAAGACATCAGACGGAGCAGAATCTCAGGGAAATAGAATTGATGTAAATGCACATGTATCGATGAATATGTGGGGACTGACACCGGAGTTTGTAGGACTTCTGGAAGAAGGATTTGTAGAATTCTTTGAGAATATCAAAGGGGATGAAGCAAAAGAACTGAAAGGTGAATATCTGCTCCCGATCTATATTGATGAACTTCTGAAAAAGGGAAAAGTAAGTGTCAGACTTCTGGAGACACAGGACAAATGGTTTGGCGTAACTTATAAAGAAGACAAACCGGTTGTAGTAGAGTCGTTTGCAAAACTGATCGCAGACGGTGTATATCAGAAAGATCTGTTTGCAGATCTTAAGGCGTAATATCCGGGATATAACCGCAGGTATGATATCAAAAGCATGTGAATGAACAAGAAGAAAAAGACAGGAAAGAATATGGCGGGAAACAGGAGAAAGAGAAATAAGGCCGGAATCATCTGGTTGTTTCTTATGCTGATCTGGCTGATAGTGATTTTTTCATTTTCAGCAAAAAAAGCAGATGAATCGACGGTAATGAGCCACTCCGTTGGAAAGTTGATTGGAAATATCGTGATTCCGGAGTACAGATCCTGGCCGAAAGATAAGCAGGAACAGTTTGCGGAAAAGATAGATTTCCCGGTACGCAAATGTGCGCATGCGTCGGAATACGCAGTCCTTGGTGTGTTGATGCTGGGGACTGCGTACTCTTTTGCGGAAGATCAGGGAAAAAAGAACAGATTATTATGCTGGTGTGCAGGTACGGCATACGCAGCAACAGATGAATTCCATCAACTATTCGTGCCCGGGCGCAGCTGTCAGTTCAGGGATGTCTGTATTGACAGCGCAGGCATACTGACAGGTATCGTGCTGTTTAGCCTGATAAAGCATCAGATCGCGAAATATAATGAAAAGAAAAAAGTGGCAAAAAACGTGAAAAATCAAGGGAAATCCCTTGACAAGAATCATGATTCGTAATAAACTAAACAAGCGTGCATGGGAACGTTTTGTTTTGATGTACGACTATTCACAAGATGAATAAGCAACTTATTATAATCGTAGGAGGTGAAAGAAATGCCAACATTTAACCAGTTAGTAAAAAAAGGACGTCAGACATCTGTAAAGAAGTCTACAGCACCAGCACTTCAGAAAGGATACAACTCTTTAAAGAAGAGAAGTACGAATACTTCTGCACCACAGAAGAGAGGTGTTTGTACAGCTGTTAAGACTGCTACACCTAAGAAACCTAACTCAGCTCTTAGAAAGATCGCCAGAGTACGTCTGTCTAACGGAATCGAAGTAACAAGCTATATCCCAGGAGAAGGACACAACCTTCAGGAGCATAGTGTTGTTCTGATCCGTGGAGGAAGAGTAAAAGACCTTCCAGGTACAAGATATCATATCGTAAGAGGAACACTTGATACAGCAGGTGTTGCTAAGAGAAGACAGGCTCGTTCTAAATACGGTGCTAAGAGACCAAAAGATGCTAAGAAATAAATCTATTGCATAGACAACAGATAAGATTTCAAACCAATTAAAATGTAATCACAAACAGAACTATGATTATGTAAGTTGCAAGGTATATATATGTATGCCCTATGCACTACACAGTATCATTAGAAAGACACATGTGAGTACCGATGAATTAAATTAAGATGTTTAAGGAGGGAAGGACCGTGCCACGTAAAGGACATACTCAGAAAAGAGACGTATTAGCGGATCCAGTATACAACAATAAAGTGGTAACCAAGCTTGTCAACAACATTATGCTTGATGGTAAGAAGGGTGTTGCACAGAAAATCGTATACGGAGCGTTTGAAAGAGTTGAAGCAAAAGCCGAAAAGCCAGCTATCGAAGTATTTGAAGAGGCTATGAATAACATCATGCCAGTACTTGAGGTAAAGGCTAGACGTATCGGAGGAGCTAACTACCAGGTGCCGATCGAGGTTAGACCTGAGAGAAGACAGACTCTTGCACTTCGTTGGCTGACAGTATACTCTCGTGCTAGAGGAGAGAAAACAATGGAAGAAAGACTGGCTAACGAAATCCTGGATGCAGCAAACAATACAGGCGCATCTGTAAAGAAGAAAGAAGACATGCACAAGATGGCAGAAGCAAACAAAGCATTTGCTCATTATCGTTTCTAATTATAGGAGGAAAAAATCTTGGCTGGAAGAGAATATCCATTAGAGAGAACAAGAAATATCGGTATTATGGCACATATCGATGCTGGTAAGACAACTCTTACCGAGCGTATCCTGTACTATACCGGTGTTAATTATAAGATTGGAGATACTCACGAAGGTACTGCTACCATGGACTGGATGGAACAGGAGCAGGAAAGAGGTATCACAATCACTTCTGCGGCTACAACATGCCACTGGACACTCGAAGAGTTCACAAAACCTAAAAAGGGAGCTCTTGAGCACCGTATCAACATCATTGATACTCCGGGACACGTTGACTTTACTGTAGAGGTTGAACGTTCACTCCGTGTACTGGACGGCGCTGTCGGCGTCTTCTGTGCTAAGGGTGGTGTTGAGCCTCAGTCAGAAAACGTATGGCGTCAGGCTGACACATACAATGTACCAAGAATGGCATTCATCAATAAGATGGATATCCTGGGTGCTGATTTCTACAATGCAGTAGACCAGATTAAGACCAGACTTGGAAAGAACGCTATTTGTCTTCAGTTACCAATCGGTAAAGAAGATGACTTCAAGGGAATCATTGACCTGATGGAAATGAAAGCTTACATCTACAACGATGATAAGGGAGATGACATTTCTGTTACAGATATCCCGGAAGATATGGCAGATGATGCAGAACTTTACCATACAGAAATGGTAGAGAAGATCTGCGATCTTGATGATGATCTGATGATGCAGTATCTGGAAGGTGAAGAACCATCTGTTGAAGATATGAAGAAAGCACTCAGAAAAGCAACATGCGAGTGTACAGCAGTTCCTGTTTGCTGTGGTTCAGCTTACAGAAACAAAGGTGTACAGAAACTTCTTGATGCAATCCTTGAGTACATGCCTGCACCAACAGATATCCCGCCAATCGATGGTGTGGATGAGGATGGTAATGAGGTTGTAAGACATTCTTCAGATGAAGAGCCGTTCTCAGCACTTGCATTCAAGATTATGACAGACCCATTCGTAGGTAAACTGGCATACTTCAGAGTTTACTCTGGTACAATGAACTCAGGTTCTTATGTACTGAATGCTACAAAGAATAAAAAAGAGCGTGTTGGACGTATCCTTCAGATGCATGCCAACAAACGTGAAGAGCTTGATAAAGTATATTCAGGTGATATCGCAGCCGCTATCGGATTTAAATTCACTACAACAGGTGATACAATCTGTGACGAGCAGCATCCTGTAATTCTGGAATCAATGGAATTCCCAGAACCAGTTATCGAGCTTGCTATCGAGCCTAAGACAAAAGCTTCCCAGGGTAAACTTGGTGAATCTCTTGCAAAACTGGCTGAAGAAGACCCTACATTCCGTGCTCATACTGATCAGGAGACTGGACAGACAATCATCGCCGGAATGGGAGAACTTCATCTTGAAATTATCGTAGACAGACTTCTTCGTGAGTTCAAGGTAGAAGCTAATGTAGGTGCTCCTCAGGTTGCTTACAAAGAAGCATTTACAAAACCAGTTGATGTCGACAGCAAATATGCAAAACAGTCAGGTGGACGTGGACAGTACGGACACTGTAAAGTTAAATTCGAGCCAATGGATGTTAACGGTGAGGAAACATTCAAATTCGAATCTTCTGTAGTTGGTGGAGCTATTCCGAAGGAATATATCCCGGCTGTAGGTGAAGGTATCGAAGAGGCTATGCAGTCTGGTATCCTTGGAGGATTCCCGGTTGTTGGTCTTAAGGCTAACGTATATGACGGTTCTTACCATGAAGTCGATTCAAGTGAAATGGCTTTCCATATTGCAGGTTCTCTTGCATTTAAGGACGCTATGAAGAAGGCATCTCCGGTTCTTCTTGAGCCTATCATGAGAGTTGAAGTTACTATGCCGGAAGAGTACATGGGTGATGTTATTGGAGACATTAACTCACGTCGTGGACGTATCGAAGGTATGGATGACCTCGGTGGTGGAAAGATCGTTCGTGGATTCGTTCCATTGTCAGAAATGTTTGGATACTCTACAGACTTACGTTCCAGAACACAGGGACGTGGTAACTACTCAATGTTCTTCGAGAAATACGAGCCAGTACCGAAGTCTGTACAGGAGAAGATTTTATCCAGCAAAAATGACTAATTATTTATAAAACGCTTGAAAAAGTGCTACATTTGAAATATAATCAAATGTAGCCGAGCAAACGAACAATTTGTTAATATGCCATATGGCACTAAATTAAGGAGGATATTCAAAATGGCTAAAGCTAAATTTGAAAGAACAAAACCGCATTGTAATATCGGTACTATCGGTCACGTTGACCACGGTAAAACAACTCTTACAGCTGCTATCACAAAGACACTTGCAGCAAGAGTACCAGGAAACACAGCAGAGAACTTTGAAGATATCGATAAAGCTCCAGAAGAGAGAGAACGTGGTATCACAATTTCTACAGCTCACGTTGAGTACCAGACAGAGAAACGTCACTATGCACACGTTGACTGCCCAGGACATGCTGACTACGTAAAGAACATGATCACAGGAGCTGCTCAGATGGATGGAGCTATCCTTGTTGTAGCTGCTACTGATGGTGTTATGGCTCAGACAAGAGAGCACATCCTGCTTTCTCGTCAGGTAGGTGTTCCTTACATCGTTGTATTCATGAACAAATGTGATATGGTTGACGATGACGAACTTCTTGAATTAGTAGAAATGGAAATCCGTGAACTCCTTGACGAGTATGAATTCCCAGGAGATGATACTCCAATCATCCAGGGATCAGCTCTTAAAGCTCTTGAAGATCCTAACTCAGAGTGGGGAGACAAGATCATGGAACTCATGGATGCTGTAGATTCTTATATCCCAGATCCAGAGCGTGATACAGATAAGCCATTCCTTATGCCAGTAGAGGACGTATTCTCTATCACAGGACGTGGTACAGTTGCTACAGGTAGAGTAGAGCGTGGTGTTCTTCATGTATCTGACGAAGTAGAAATCGTTGGTATTCACGAAGAGACTAAGAAGACAGTTGTAACAGGTGTTGAAATGTTCCGTAAACTTCTTGATGAAGCTCAGGCTGGTGACAACATCGGTGCTCTTCTTCGTGGTATCCAGAGAACAGAAATCGAAAGAGGACAGGTTCTTTGTAAACCAGGTTCAGTAACATGCCATCACAAATTCACAGCTCAGGTTTACGTTCTGACAAAAGATGAAGGTGGACGTCATACTCCATTCTTCAACAACTATCGTCCACAGTTCTACTTCAGAACAACAGACGTTACAGGTGTTTGCGAACTTCCAGAAGGTGTTGAAATGTGCATGCCTGGTGACAACGTAGAAATGACAATCGAACTGATTCACCCAGTTGCTATGGAGCAGGGACTTCGTTTCGCTATCCGTGAAGGTGGACGTACTGTAGGATCAGGACGTGTTGCTACAATCATCGAGTAATCACTGACTAATATATATTGAGTACCGCAAGGTACATTGTGTCCAAACGTAAGATACCCCGGAACCGTAAGGTTTCCGGGGTTTTTCTGTACTCTAAGAAAAGAATTATTCGTAAATTTATCAGGTTAGTAATAGTGAAACATTTATCAGCAAGATGAAATACAGATAAATTTATAATTAAAAAATAAGACCAGCGGTGCCAAAACGGTGCCAAAAAGAAACTCCTGCGAATGTTTGCTATTCACAGGAGTATTTTTTTACCAGCCTTTGATCTGTTTGATTTGTTCAGCACGTTCTGGATCACGATGATATTGTAATTTCAGACGGATAGTTTCCACAACTTCCTGTCTGGATTCATCATCAAGCTGATAGAACGATGTAAGCAGATTATCTACATCAGGCATACTGTTCTTACCGAAAAGGTACATCAGCGGATACATAGAATTTTTTAAGTAAGTCTTTACACGACTTGCGTCTAATGCTCCGTTCAAACCGTCTGGAAGTGTAGGATAAATCTCTTCTTCCTTAATTGTGCCAGAAAATGGACTGGCAGAACATATCTCATTCACATCAATTTGCAATTCATTCGCAAGTCTTAATGCAAAATCAAATCGAATATTGGAATCTTTTTGAATAATTGAATATAAGGTTGTAGCACTGATTCCGGTTGCCTTTGCAATTTTGCGGACATTTGTGCCTTTTTCATCAAGATATTTCTTTAAATTTTTACCGTCACCCATAGAATCCTCCTTTTTCATATATTAGAAAATTACGAAAAACATAAATCTATAAAATATCATAACACAGACGTGGAATAAAATAAAGAAAAAATAGTGTACGAAGTTCGTAAAAATGTGTTTACGAAATATTGACAACGATAGAAATACATGATATTATCAATTTACGAAAATCGTACAGATATAGAAATACAGTAAACGTATTCTATATCTGGAGAGGAAAGGAGGAGGCAATATGGCAAGTTACAATTATATGATGAGTGCTGATGAAGTGGCACAGGAATTAAACTGCTCAAAATCTCATGCCTATAAACTGGTGAAAGCTATGAATAAAGAATTATCTGCACAGGGATATATTACGATGGCTGGAAGAATACCAAAGGCGTTTTGGGCAAAAAAGATGTATGGCTATGAAATAGCAGAAAATTAGGGAGGATCAATATGGCTTACAGAGAAAAAGACACAAAAAAATGGACAGCCCAGTGGTTTGAGACAAATGTCATGGGTGAGAAGAAAAAACGCAGAAAGCGTGGATTTGAAACAAAGCGAGAAGCATTGGAGTTTGAACGAAGCAAAAAGTTGAGCAATGAGCGAAGTATGGATATGAAGCTGAGCGATTTTATTGAGATTTATTTTTCAGACAAACAAAATGATCTGAAAGATCGAACAATCAAAAATAAAAGATATATGATGCAACAGCATATCGTTCCATACTTCGGAAATCAGATGATGAGTGAAATCAAGGCTTCACAGATTATTCAGTGGCAGAATGAAATTCAGAAAAAAGGCTATTCAGATTCTTATCTGAGAATGATTCAGAATCAGTTGACCAGTCTGTTTACACATGCAGCTAAAATCTATGACTTGCCGGTTAATCCATGCAAGAAAGTGAAACGAATGGGAAATTCAGATTCAAGAAGTTTGAACTTCTGGACACTGGACGAGTACAAACAGTTTATACAGACAATGGAGCCGGGAACAAGATATTATCTTATGTTTGAGATGCTGTTCTGGACTGGATGCAGGATCGGGGAGCTGCTTGCGATTACAAAAGCTGATATCAATTTTGAAAAGAATCAGCTTAGTATCAATAAGACTTATTACCGGACAGGAATGCAGGATATTATCACAGAACCGAAAACAAAACAGTCCTTTCGGACAATCGAAATTCCGGAATTTCTGAAAGAGGAAATTAAGGAATTTGTAGATGGTCATTACGGAATGCCGGATACAGAAAGATTATTTCCGGTTGTTCAGGAAGCGGTACAGCATAAGATGAAACGGCAGATTGAGCTGGCAGGAGTGAAGAAAATTCGAGTGCATGATATCAGGCACAGCCATGTGGCTTATCTTATTGAGAAAGGTGTGGAACCGTTATTGATTCGGGACAGATTAGGTCATAAAGATATTCGTATCACATTGAACACTTATGGACATCTTTATCCAAATCAGCAGAGAAAGATTGCAAATCTTCTGGATAATGAAAATGGAAATGCTGTTACCGGATTGGGAGAAGAAAGAGATGAATGTTGAAAAGGCAAAAGAAAAAGCCCAGATAAATAATCTGAGCAAGTTCTCTGATAATCAGATTCACTGATATACCATCTTGGCAGATTCAGTATATCACGAATCGGGAAATACGACAATTCCCGAATATCTGTTCATCAGAGACTTGCCCGGAAGGGCAGGAGGAGATGATGGAATGAATATGAATGAAAAAAATAAAATTGAGAATTGTAGAATAGAACCAAAACTGAAACTGATCAATATGGATTCAGTAGAGGTGGAACAGGTAGAATGGCTGCTTTATCCGTTTATTCCTTATGGAAAAGTGACCATTATACAGGGAGATCCAGGAGAAGGCAAGACAACGATGGTACTTCAGATTATTGCAAAACTGACCAGAGGAGAGCCGATTCTTCCTGTTACTGATAAAACGAAAACAAAAGAAAAACGAAGTGATGAAGTCGATAGTGAGAATGAAGATTTAGATGCTGAAGATAATATGCAGGAACAGTCTTCTGTGTCACCTGTAAATGTAATCTATCAGACAGCAGAAGATGGACTTGGAGATACTATCAAACCCAGATTACTTGCTGCAGGTGCAGATTGTTCAAAGGTGCTGGTGATTGATGACAGTGACCAGCCACTGACAATGGCAGATGTCAGATTGGAAGAAGCAATCGTGCAGACAAAAGCAAAAATGGTTGTTCTTGATCCGATACAGGGCTTTCTGGGAGCGGACGTAGATATGCACAGGGCAAATGAGATCAGACCACTGATGAAGCGTATCGCAGTGCTGTCAGAAAAATATCACTGTGCAGTTATTTTAATCGGTCATATGAACAAAAACAGCAACGGCAAATCTTCTTATCGAGGACTTGGCTCCATTGATTTTCAGGCTGCTGCAAGAAGTGTTCTGATTGTCGGGCGAGTGAAAGATGAACCGGAAGTAAGAGTGGTATGTCATACGAAGAGTTCTCTTGCACCGGAAGGAACGTCCATTGCATTCAGACTGGATAAGAATAATGGGTTTGAATGGATTGGAGAATATGATATCAGTGCCGATGAACTTCTTAATGGAGACGGAAGAGGACAGAAAAGTCGGAAAGCAAAAGAATTTCTCCTTGAGATACTGGCAAATGGAGGAATGACTCAGAAGAAAATTGCAGAAGAAGCAGAAGCCAGAGGAATCAAAAGTAAAACGCTATGGAACGCCAAACGGGAACTTGAAATTGATTCCGTAAAACGTGGAAAGCAATGGTATTGGATGTTGCCAGAATAAAAATGGAAGATGGCAAGATTACCATTTCTTAAGAAGAGGGGATCTTGCTACCTTGAAAGGAGAATAGATGCAAAATAAAAGTGTACAGATTCCATACGAGTTATTCTTTCAGCTCTTGCAATATTTTTTGATGGATAACTACGATGGTGAAGAAATAATACGGTTGGGATTGGAGAAAAAACTGGATGCAATGGTGAATCGTGAAGTATACAGCAAATCCAAAACAGCACCAACGGAAGAAGAAAGAGAAAAGTTCCGGAAGGAATATCTGGACAGACGGGGAATACCGGAGAACTTTCGATGGTAAAGGTTCTTTCTGAACACTTTATTACAGGAGCGTGTCACGCACCTGTAGATAGCAGACAAGGAGAATGTTGGTAAGGTGTAGTCGGGAGTTGACTGGCGTAGAAGAGAATTTTCAAAAGGGAGCCCTGATTCAGGGCGCCCCTGCGGAAACGGTAGATGAAAGGAGATTGGCACAATGAGAGAAGGAAGATTAGGATATAACAGTTATAACAAAAGATATGGATTATTATCATCAGATCTATGGATTGATACAGGATTTCACTGTGGAGAATGCCTGGAAGTGTTGCTTGATGATGAATGGGTTCAGACCAGAATGGAAATGAATCCTGCAAGAGAATGGTATCTTGTAGGGACACCGTATTGTGGTGATTTGGAATATATTCGGGCAAGGATACCGGAGTAAAGGTCTCTGTACCCCCGGAGGGCGCAAGGGTACTTTTGATGGACGGTACGGCTGTCGAAAGTGCTTTTGCGTTACTTTTGACAAAAGTAACAAAACCGCCGTATCCGGCGAATATTTCTTTTTATACTATAGCTGGCAAAGATACAAATTTATGTGCCATGTCTGGCACTGGTTTTAGAAAGCGGGGTGAGGAATATGACGATGAAACGAACAATCAGTGGTATGATCGGGACAGGGTCTCTGGCTCATAACAGACGAGATTTTATAGCAGAAAATGTTGATCCAGACAGAGTGCAATTAAATATTTGTTACCGGAATGAGAATCTGAAAGAAGTCTATAAAGAGCTGTTTGATGAAGCTGTAGAACGGTATAATGTCGGGAAAAGAAAAGATCGGCAGATTACAAATTATTATGAAAAGATTCGCCAAGGAAAACAGGAAAAGTTGTTCCATGAAGTGATTTTCCAGATTGGAAACCGAGAAGATATGGCTGTTGGAACAGAAGCAGGAGATCTGGCTGTAAACGTACTGGATGAGTATGTAAAAGATTTCCAGAAACGGAATCCGACACTTCGGGTATTTAGTTGCTATCTGCATCAGGATGAGGCTACTCCACATCTCCATATTGATTTTATTCCTTATGTGACGGACTGGAAAGGAAAAGGAATGGATACCAGAGTTTCACTGAAACAGGCATTAAAAAGTCTTGGATTTCAAGGTGGAAATAAGCATGATACGGAACTGAATCAGTGGATAAATCATGAAAAAGAAGTTCTGGCAGAGACTGCAAAGCAGTATGGAATTGAATGGGAACAGAAAGGTACTCATGAGGAACATCTGGATGTCTATAACTTCAAGAAAAAAGAACGGAAAAAGGAAGTACAGGAATTGGAGCAGGAGAAAGAGCATCTAACTGCTGAAAAAGAAGAATTAACAGCACAAATTGCAGAATCCAGAGCAGATATCCAGAATTTAAAAGACGATAAGGAACAGGCAATCAAGGCGAAGCAAGAAGCAGAACAAAAGGCAGGGAGCGCAGAAAAAGAACTAAAAAGCCTGGAAGATCGCAGAGAACAGCTACAACCGATTATGGATAGTGTGAGCAAAGAAATCAAAGAATATGGAACGGTTAAAATGTTACTGCCGGAGGCGGGCACGCTAGAACGGGCAGTAACCTATCGAGATAAAAAAATTAAACCACTGTTTCTTCAAATAAAGAATAAGGTTGCTGTAATGGCGGCTCAGGTTAAAGAACTTACGAAAGAGGTGGAAGGTTGGAAGAGAAAATATCAAAAGGTGAAACAAAAATATAATGCTATTCAGAGAGAACTGGATGATATACGTAAAGATAATCAGAAATTGTCAGAAGAAAAAGATATATTACAAGGTGTTTCTGATAGGTATGATCGTGTTGTGCGTGTTCTTGGAATAGAAACTGTAGATACAGCAGTACAGCAGGATATTCAAAACGAGAAAGTCCTGGAAGAAAAGCGACGGATGGAACAAATGCCGAAGGGAAATATTCATGAAAGATTGGCATGGGGAATGAAAAAAAGCGAGATGGAGAATCAGCAGCGTAAGAAAACTAAATCAAAAAACAGAGAAATGGAGAGATAAGATTATGGAAACACACATTTATGATGAAAAGAACGGATTAAGCTATACTTTGCATGGAGATTATTATTTGCCGGATTTGGTATTGAATGAAGAAGAACCGATATATGGGAAATATGGAATGCTGAGGAAACAGTTTCTGAAGGAACACAGATTAGCAAAATATCAATATTTGTTGTTGACTGGAAAGCTGACGGAACACCTGAATCAAATTGATCAGGAGAGCAGAGAGCAGGTGGAAATGCTTATGGAACAGATGGCAGAAAAACAGGGCGTAACTGAAGAATTAAAGGTACAGAATCGGACGAAGTGGGTTAGACTGATGAATAATATAAAAGCTAGTGCAGAAGAAATGGTGTTGAAACTTCTGAAAAGCACATTGTTTGTAAAACTCCCTGCTATTAGGTTCCACATTCTCACCTCCTTTCTCGTTGGAAAGTTGGTGGTGCTTCCCCCTTTTCGCGGGGCAATACGGCGTTTTTGAAAAACGCCGAAGATTTTTTGAAATTTTTTCAAAAAATTTTTTGAGCAGCAAAATACGCCTGTCCGAAAAGCCCGGACAGGCGTATAGGTATTGTAAGCAGTATTTAGATGATTAGACAGTTCATAGTCAAGGGTAGAGAGGTTCCCGGCGGTGGTCGGGCTTTTTTTGATATGTCAATGACCGTCGGATTTTGTCGATAGGGTATGTGCTTCATGGCGGCTACCTCCTTTAGCCGCCGCTTTTAACAGTGATACCGCGTCATTTCATTAGAAGATAAAAAGAAACGGCGGCTTTGATTTTTCAAAGCTGCTGCGGAAATCAAAGAACGACAAGCAACAGTTCTGATTTTGCTCCAATATGGTTATTAGGGGCACAAATTAAAATCAAAAAAGAGCCGATAACAGCAGTATTTCAAACTGCATATTATCGGCTCTGCGTCTGTGCGTCTGGCTCTTTTAATTAAATTATTTCTGTTGTTTTTTGGCTTTATTATATGTATTAGCTAACTGTCCACAAGCTGCTTTAATCTCTCTACCATGAGAAACTCTCATGGTAACTTCAAGTCCTGTTTGCTCTAATTGATGTTTGAACGCAACCATTTCTTGTTTTTGTGGTGCTCTAATTTTTGAATTACTCGTCGGGTTGTATTGCAGCACGTTAATCATAACATTTTTGCCCTTAAACCATTTTGCAAGTTGCCTTATATCTGAGGAACGGTCATTTATACCTGGTAAAAGCAAATACGCAAATACCACTTTTCGATTATGCCTTTGAGAATAGGACAATGCTTGCTTAACAACATCTTCAATAGCGTACATGTGCATATGAGGAATGATACAGTTTCTCGCAGCCTGTGTTGCTGCATGTAAAGATATTGTCAACTGAATTTTTAGATGTTCTTCGCGCAATTTTTTTAATTGATTAACTGGACCAACTGTTGATACGGTAATGCCGTCGGTTGGAAAGTTAAGTCCATTTCTATCTCGAAGAATATGGATTGCTGCAATCAAGTTGTCGTAATTGAATAAAGGTTCTCCCATTCCCATAAAAACGATACGATTTACTTTTTGACGTATCAATACAACCTGCTGCACAATTTCAGACGGTGTTAGATTACGAACAAAACCATTGCGTCCGGACTCACAAAAAATACAGCCAACAGAACAACCAACTTGCGTACTTACGCAAACAGTCCCACCATCTCGCCGTTTAATAAAAACCGTTTCAATATACCTGTTATCTTTCAATTCATAAACATACTTTTCAGTATCGCTACTTTTATAGACTTTTTTTGTTGATATTGATAGATTTTCTTTGTGAAATGGCTGTTTATACAATTCCGTATATAAGGCTCTTGCTTTATCCTCTCCAATTACTTCCGACATTTCTTTGTAAGTAAATCCGTATGGGTCATTCAATATTTCCGTAGGTGTACTTTTAGGTAAGTGTTTCATTTAAATATCCTTCCTTTTCAAAATTAAAAAGTTTGTTTTTCAGAGTTTTTGATTATGATTTCTAGTTTTTCAACATCAACGATATGCGTTAATTTACATTTAGGGCAGAAAAGAGGAAAATTTCTTAATACCGTATTATAAAATACTTGAACCCTCGTCTTTCCGTTACAAATTGGACATTTTATCCAATATTTTTCAAGCATAATATTTCTCCTTTTGCGCAAAAAAATGCAGGTCAATTCTCAACATGAGCATTGACCTGCATTTATACATATAATACTACAACAAAATTAAGGCATAGTTTTTATACTATGTCTATACGTCGTTAGTTTTGTTGTATAGCATACGCAAAATAAGCATGACAAAAAAGCCCATATTGAAAATGGGAAAAATCTTTTTTGATTTCAATGCTTATCGAATACGCATGCTATGTAACATAAACATTCCCCCCCTTTTATATAATATTATATACAAAAGCAGCTTGTTGTCAACATATATATATATGAATTATTTTGGCTAACTGATAGAACTATGTAGACATATCCAAGAAGAAAGGGGAACAGTAAAATGTAAGAGGGTGAATAACTATGGCAAAAAGACCAGTACCAAAATACGACTTCAAGGCTTTTGGGGCAGCGATAAAGGCAGCGCGTGAAGGACGCAAGGAAAGCCGCAAGAAAGTAGGCGACGAAATGTTTATCTCGCCGCGCTACCTTGCGAACATTGAGAACAAGGGGCAGCACCCAAGTTTACAGATATTCTTTGAGCTGATACAGCGTTACCATATATCCGTATCTCATTACTTCCAGCTTTGGCACGACTATTGAAAATTGATATGAATGAATTGTTTTCGTTTCATGAAGAATTGACAGAAAAAGAGATTGGACAATTTGTGAATGAACTTTCGGAAGTTTCATTGGACAGCTTTACAGAGGCTTTCGAGATGGCATCTCGTAAAATACAGGAGTATCCTCATTGCGACTTATTAATATATACGATCGCAACCGTTCTGAACGGATCTTTGACTTTGTCAGATCTTAATGACGAAGAACGAATGGAATATAATACAGCTATTATTGAGTGGCTGGAACGAACAGCAGATAGTCAGGATGAAAGAGTGAGAAATTCAAGCGTTTTTATACTTGCAACAAAATATGTCCAAATGGAGAAATATGAAGAAGCAAATGCCCTTTTGAAAAAAATTCCTGATACTGTAATTGATGCAACGATTATGAAAACAAGTGTATTAGCACATCAGGAAGGAACAGATACTGCTGCATTATTCTTAGAAGGGAAATTGCTACAGGCAGTTATCAATATCCAAAGCTACTTGTATAAGTTAATAGAAATGGAAGAAGAGACAGGAAATCATGATAAAGCAGAGAAAATTGCTGAGATTACAGATCACATGATATCATTGTTTGGACTATGGAATTATGGCAACACAGTTCCATATCTGCTGATTGCTGGATATCGAAAAGATGTAGAAAAATGTATCCAGTTAATTAAGCGATTATTAAGTGAATCACAGAAGCCTTGGAATATGACACAATCCCCTTTGTATTACAGGTATGAAGATACTGCACAGGGAAAAGCTTTTTCGGGACTTGGAAAAAATTTTGTTCGTGAATTGTATTCGGAAATTGAAAATAAGAAAGAGTATGAATTCTTGAGGGGGAATAAGGAACTCGAATCAATTTTTGAGGAACACTTGAAATAGGTTGTAAAAATGTATGGAAATAGATGTAGTTGAGAAAGAAGAAAATTTTTGACATTTCCACAGATGCGTGCTAATATGATTATAGAAAAAGAGTGCTACCGATAGACGGTTAGTCCACATACTTATTGATTACAAAAATAACCGTTCAGTTTGCAGGCTGGGGCGGTTATTTTTGTGGTTTATGATTATCTTTGCCTAATGTATATCCGATACTAAAGCAGGTTAAGCCGAAGCTCACTACTGCTATGAAGTCCACAATACTCATTGGCTTAGCCCTCCTTTCCACTGGATTCCTTTACAGGTTTCTATGTAATCAGAGGGTCACAGTCCCTCTGGAGAAGGACTAACCGCCTACCGTTATGGTAGCACCCATGTTTCGATTATAACAGTTAAAAATTACCGGTGCAATATAAAGTTGGTAGAGAAGTATCTAGTATCTACAGAAGAGAATCGGTTTGAGTATTCTCCGGTGCCAAAACGGTGCCAAGAAATCAGGCAAATCAAAATAGGTGGTGCAATTCAGCTGTTTTTCACTGTATTTTGGAGAGAAAACCATAAAAAATATGAGATAAAACGGGATTAAAGTATCGTGAAGGTGGACGTACTGTAGGATCAGGACGTGTTGCTACAATCATCGAGTAATACAATCTGAATATAGATTTGTTATCGCAAGATAACGTTGTGTCCAAACGTAAGATACCCGTAGAACTTCGGTTCTACGGGTTTTTCTGTTGCTCGAAAATATGTAAAAGAGTAGAAAAGAATAACGAACAGTATAGAAAAACGGTTGCCGGGAGAGTGTCCTGACAACCGTTTGTGATAACAGAATGATAACAAAATATGAAAATTGACAATTTTTAAAACTATGTTATACTATAAATATAACATAGTTAGTAACAGGATTTGGTTCGATTCCAAACACCATCAAACCAATATTGGGAGCATTGTCGAATTGCCTAGTTTCTGGATTGATTTATGATGCAGTCAAACATATTTGCAAGAAAGGACTTGATTCGATGAGAAAAGAATATATATTAATATTTGGTCTGGGAGTATGCGATGGTGAAGTGTAATGGTTGCACGGTTTAACATACTAAGCAGACTCCCACCCAGACCACCAAAAACTCAGAGCTCATAAGGGCTCTTTTTCTTTTGCAAAAATCATGTCAGATCATATGTCTTGATGGAATTACCTTCAGTGCCCTTCTTAACGATGGTATGACAACCTATTGTAGTTCCCATAGCACGCAGTTTCCATTCTTCCTGGGTAGCGTTCAGCTTATCCAGTTCTTTCTGTCTTTTATCTTCATCTTCGATAGCTAATATCTCAGCTTTTTCCTTTTCATAGACATTTTTAAATTGACACCATTTCCTGAAAAAGTCCTGCATTGTAGGATTATCAAACGTCAGTGAAATCTTCTGCTCAGGTGTCTCAGCAAGTGAGAGGTTCACTGAATCATCAATAGAAAACAGCAGGGAGAGCACATCTCCGACTGTTTCAATATTAAAATCCAGAAAAACACTTACATTTAATCCCAGTGCAGTTGCTATCTTTTCTAACTGATCCGGCTTTGGATTTCGGATTCCAAGTTCATATTTTCTGATTGTACCTACGTTAATGCCGGACAGCTCGGCTAACTGTATTTGACTGTATCCTCTGAATTCCCGGTATGCCCGGATTTTTTTACCTATCATGATGTGCTGCCTCCTTAATAATATTTGTGATTCTATTCTAGCACAAAAGTGAATGATGCGAAAGAGGTTGATTTTTACTGAGCCTGAAAATGTAGAATGGAATATAAAAATAAAATTCGCAAAAGGTTATTGACAAAGTCACAAAAGTGAATTATAGTAAGAAACATCAAAGAAGTCACAAAAGTGACTGGAAAGGAGGACAATATGAGAACTAATTATATGATGACTGTTGATGATGTCATGGAAGAATTAGGAGTGAAACGCAGTAAGGCATATTCCATTCTGAAGCAGCTCAATGATGAACTGGTAAAGGAAGGATATGTGGCAGTTCGAGGGAAGATACCACGTCCTTACTGGGAAACAAAATTTTATGGATGCTCTCAGAGAGCAATGTGAAGGAGGTTTTAAGATGTCAGCTTACAAGGACAAAACACAGGGAACCTGGTATGTGAGCTTCCGATATATTGACTGGACAGGAAAGAAAACGCAGAAGCTGAAAAGAGGGTTCAAGACAAAGAAAGAAGCATTGAATTATGAAAAGGAATTCATAAGAAAGACTGCGGCAGATATGAAAATGGAGATGAACAGTTTTATTCAAGTCTATTTTGAAGATAAAAAGAATGAACTGAAAGAAAATTCAATCCGCAATAAGCAGCACATGATGAACAAGCATATTGTTCCGTATTTTGGAACAAGAAAAATGAATGAGATCACACCGGCAGAGATTATCCAGTGGCAGAATACCATTCAGGAAAAAGGATACAGCAAGACTTATGAGCGTATGATTCAGAACCAGTTAAATGCACTGTTTAATCATGCTCAGAAAATTTACAATCTGAAGGAAAATCCATGTAAGAAAGTAAAAAAGATGGGGAAATCAGATGCCAACAAGCTGGAATTCTGGACGAAGGCAGAATATGACAGATTTATCGCCGGGATTGAGCCGGGGAGTGAAGATTATCTGATATTTGAAATTCTGTTCTGGACAGGAATCAGGGAAGGAGAGCTTCTGGCATTGAGTCTTTCGGACTTTGATATGAGCGGAAATCTCCTGCATATCAATAAAACTTATAACCGGATCAGGAAGAGAGATGCGATTGATACACCAAAAACAGAGAATTCGGTCCGTACTATTGATATTCCCAATTTTCTTAAGGAAGAGGTACAGGAGTATGCAAAGAAGTATTATGGATTTCCGGAAACTCAGCGGTTGTTCCCAATTGTGGCGAGAACACTGCAGAAACGTCTTAAGAAATATGAAGCACTGACCGGTGTAAAACCAATCAGAGTGCACGATATCCGGCATAGCCATGTGGCATATTTGATTTATCAGGGCGTAGAGCCATTGATTATCAAGGAGAGACTGGGACACAAAGATATTCAGATGACATTGAACACTTATGGGCATCTGTACCCATCACAGCAGAAAAAAGTAGCAGAGATACCAACTACTTCCCTTATTATAATAAAATAAGTGTAGATGTTAGAGTTAATTACTCTCTAACAACTACACTTTTATGGTACTAAATGGATATTTATCCAATCTATCCGAAGATGAATCTTTCCAAACGGATGCAACAGGCTAAGGTATGTCCTTATCTCCTTAGAAATGCCGTCATAGACAAGCCAAATCAGGCATGGTCTATTGATATTACATATATTCCAATCAAACGCGGCTTTTTATATCTGACAGCTGTTATCGACTGGCACAGCCGCTGTATTGTCGGCTGGGAAGTTGATGATACGCTTGATACCAGAATGGTCATCAATGCTTTGAAAAAAGCATTTAAGGTAGCCAAACCACAGATACTGAATTCTGACCAGTGATGTCAGTTTACCAGTCAGCAATACATTGATTTCGTAAAAGAAAACGGCATCCGCCAAAGCATGGATGGAAAAATCCGCTGGGCGGACAATATCATGATTGAGCGCTGGTTTCGAAGCTTCAAGTATGAGGAAGCCTATCTGACACAATATAATAATATCAAGGAAGTCAGAGCTGCCATCGGACAGTATATTCATACTTACAACTTTGAGCGGCGTCATTCCGCACTTGACTATCAGACACCGGCTGAATGCTACTATCCAGCAATGCTGCTGCCATATGTAGCTTAGCATAAATGGTTCAGGGGAGAGTTACACTATCCTCCCTGTGTTCCCTTGTAACTTATCCACAATATCAGTTCATTATAAAAATCTTAGATTTTTGTCTTGACAACTGAACCACTATAGCAATCTTCGATTGTTTTGACTCAGCAGTACTTGGACTGGCAATGGAAACCACGATGAAGGCAACACTCTTTGCCAGCATACGGTGGAGAATGCTTTTATAGCATATCCTGACATCCGGGGTGCCGTAATCCACTCCGATCGTGGCACTCAGTACACCAGTGAGCTTTATCGTAAGACTCTGAGAAAATATGACATCATTCAAAGCATGAACAGTGCAGGTGGACGATGTCATGACAATGCCCATTGTGAAAGCATATCTTAATGTTACACGTTCTGCGTATTACCGCTGGGGAAAATATCCGAAAAGTAATAATGAACTTCGAAACGAAA